>NZ_JBAPKY010000068.1:0-15716 GCF_037083785.1 Roseovarius sp. D22-M7 | reverse complement strand
CGTGCATGAACGCACGGATGCTAACGTGGCAGGTGGGTCAGTTTTAGATGATCATAACCCACCCAGGTGGGTCACTTTTGCATGCCGATTCACACGTCTGGATCGATTGAAGCTCTTGTATTGGGACGGGACCGGCCTCGTGATGACTTACAAGCGGCTTGAGGACACGACCTTGACATGGCCCGGGATCACGGACGGGATGACGCCGCTTACCCTTGACTTGGCAATCTTGGAGGTTTCCTCTATTCACTAAGACATAGGAGCGGTGGCCGAGCGGTCGAAGGCAGTGGTCTTGAAAACCACCGTGCGTGAGAACGCACCGTGGGTTCGAATCCCACCCGCTCCGCCACTTGCCACCGCGAAAGCGTTCTCCTGATCCGGCTGCGGCCGGATTTTTCCGTTGTTTTCGAGGGTTATGCGGGAGGGGCTGAGCACCGGCCGCTGCGCCAGGAGGCTCGGAAGTGGTCTCTCAGGGCCGATATTCTCCGGACCTGATGAGTGCGCCGATTTGGTGAATGGCTTTCTAAGCCACTGTATCAAAACAGAATTTGTGCTCTGCCACCTGAGCAGTTTGACGTCAGAGGCGTTTGGTCGGATGGAACAGAAATCGGGCATTCTCCGAAAAAGTTCGGCACATGAAAGAAGTGTGATTGGGGCTCGCTTTGGATTGAAAGCGGTCTGACGGCAGTCCGTCGGTGATAGCACGGCAAACGTGGAATTTGTGCCATTCGTGCTCGCTGCGATGACTACCCTTGGCACCGATTGACTTCGAGGCCACGCCGCAGAAATCCAGCGAGCAGTTTTTGAGGACATCAAAGGCACCTCAGACTGCTCAGTCAAATCCCGTTTACGAAAGCCTGACTTCGCGAGGCGGAGTGTTCGTCAGAAGCCGCTAAAGGCTCTGGGCAAGTGCATCGGCAAAGCGCTTCAAGCCACGCCGCTCTGAAATACGACAAACACCAAGTTCAACTGCCCGGATGAGAACACCGTCTGCTACAGCCCTTGCAAATTCTGCTGCATGTCCGACCTCGTAGTTAGAGGAAGGCGCGCCCCCTACTGTCCGCGGATAGACCAGCACCACCTCGAAAATCCCCGTCGCGCGCGAGAACGCTAGGGATTCATAGATATCAGCATTGGAAATCGAGGTAGAAGAGCGATCCACATGCCCCTTGTATTTTGCGTCCACGATGACCCGGCGCGAACCAGTGGTATTGGGAATCGTGACAATCGCGTCGGGAACGACGTTGAGCACCCTGACTGCCCCATCCTGCGTTCGCGTCCCAAGCCTATTTGGTGACTGGAGCAGCACATTCTTGGGTATAAGTGCATTGCGGAGAGATAGCGACACGAGCTGCTCCCAAACCTGCCATGTCTGCATGACGTAGCCTGGCGCTAGAGCATTCTTGGGATCATAGGCGCCGCCAAGGCCCCGCAGGATGTCGAGAGAAAGATCAAATGTTGGTTGCCAAGCGCGCGAACGGCTCGGCAGCCGTCGATCCTGTAGACGTGATGGCCTCTGTTGATGCGGCAGATGTTGCGCAAGACGCTCAAGACGCACGCGGGTTTCGACGTCGGGAACAATGGGCGCGAGACCTGCCGCAGCCGCCCTGATTACCGCGTTGTAGGGATTTTCACGGGTGAACGACGTCACCGATTGCGGAAAGCCTTCCTCTGTTGGAACAGACAAATCCTCGGGGTCAAAATCCCCTTCAATAGCAAACTCGCTGTGGGACAAGCGGCGATAGGTTCGCAGCGGTCTACGCTGGTTCTTCCAGTACATCTCGATCAGAGAGCGCCCGATCAGCGTCGCAAGATCAGATGTCGCGCGGGCCGATGATTTCAGTCCCTCGTTGTCGAGTAGCCGCCCATGATGTGAAAGCGTGGCCAGAAGGAAGAAATCTTCACGCCATCCGGGTGCATTGCCGAGAAATTTAGGCGCAATTTCGAGTTCCAGACCTGACGCCAGGACAAGCAAACCCGCTACGTTCTGAAACTGATAGCGGTCTGCATTAATAAAGAGCGGAACGCTCTCCAGTCCGAGGTTCCCGCGCACACGGTCTCCGGCACGGAGCAAAAGTTCGCGCGCGGTGGACGCCGAAACATCGCTACGCTTGGCAATTTCCTCGTGGAGAGCCGAAGGCTTCGCATACTCAATAGCTGTGAAGCGCTGCCATGGGCGCATGACGACTAAACAGCCTTTTGGGACAGGGCGACGAACAGATCATAAACCTGCGAAGTATCAATGCTCACCGGACCATTGATCATGGCACGGGGTGCATCCCCGAAGGACGTCTCTTCCAAGCTGTAGGGGTTTCCGGCAATGCCGCGATCTGCGTTCAAGACGATGGCGGTTCCGCGTACGTCACCGAAGAACGCTTCATCAATGTGATTTTTGACCGTCCGCCATGCTGTCGCAAAATGGGCAAGAGCGTCAGCCACGTTTGAGGGTTTGGCATTGTTGGCCATGAGCACGCCGTGACCAATCCTGAATTCTGGCCCTCGTCCGAGCGCAATTCTTTGGTTTATCGCATCAAAAGCCTGGATCGCAGCCTCGCTCACATCGTCTGCGGAACTTGGGCTCGGCGGCAAACTTGCCATCGGTGTCGCGGCAACACCGAAATGCGCCCGCAAAACCGAAGACTTGGGTTCCAGATTGAAAGGAGCCCAACGCCGAAGGAAGGCTACATCCAGCGGCTCGACCGAGACATCCGCCTGGTTCATTGCTGCTAGTATGTAGAGCCTCGATGGAAAAGCATACTCGATCAGATCGCCGTCCGCCGGATTGATCAAATCGAAGAACTGTGTTGCGGGCGTTGACTTGCCGTCCGGTCCAAGGCGCTTGTCGGATTCGATGGCGACGATAGCTCCACCGAAAACTTGTACTGTCGGGCCGCGGTTGATTTCATCAATAATAAGCAGCGCCGCGCTGTCCGGCTGCTTCGCATACTCACTGGCACGGTAGAGAATGCCTTCGGTAATTCTGAAAGTGCCCGGCGGCGTACCTGTGCGGACGTCAGGCATCACGCCTGTCAGGAAATCACGGTACTTGCTGGACTGATGAAGAACGCAGCGAAAGACCTTCCGGTTGGAGGACGTCCCAATTGCCCCCGGCAGGGCTGTCGTAGGCGTGGGCGGGATGGGGACTCGTGCACCTCGTTGATGAATCGGCGTGCTGGAGTGCCCCTTGGCTTCAAAGAGGCTCGCAACCTCACTCAGCAGCATGGACTTGCCTGTGCCCGGCGGTCCCGCAAGCAGGACGTTGCGGCGGTTTTCCAGCAGGTCCAGAATGTCGTTGGCATCAGACATGTGGGTATTGCTCGTTTGTTACCAGGTCTAGAAATGCTGACTTGCAGCCGTCGTTGAACCAAACTCGTGCCAGTTTTTCGATTTTAGGGTCCCAAGTGTTGGGAGAAAGAAGACTTGTCTCTGTTGTGAAATACAACCAGACTGCACCATCTGCTTGTTGGAAAATCATAATAACGGAGTGCCTGCCATTCGGGTCCTGCTGAATAAGGTTGTCGACATGAAGGCTGGATACTCGCCCAATCTTGCACTCAAATGGTCGAGATGGGTATGGTGGCCAAACCTCTAGTTCAGCGCTTCTATCAGACACTCCATCATTCCAATTGATATCTCCAAAGTAGATCGTTTTCTGACGTTTAGTTCTGCGCCCCGCAAAAATTTTTCCCAGAATTGGGAGGAACTTATCCTGAGGGTTAAATCTCAGGTCTCTCGCGCCGCCACCACTGGCTGCATCATTTGACTCCGCTTTGGCTTTCCTTTTGTCGCCTTCATCTACTCGTTGAAGTATCACTCGAACAACCGCTGTTCCATTGCCGCTCATATGCTTAACTTTCCATTCTTGCGCTTAAGGCCAATGGCAAACTCAGAGCTAACATAGGGAACCGCGCCGAGCTGGCGCGCGCGTGCTGTACGCTGGGCGCATTCATCACTTCCTGTTTTTGCGTTCCGGAACCAAGCCGAAATCAGGGCATCTTCTGTGATGGTGGACGAAGTCTCGCCTTGTATTGCGGGTTGGCCGCGATCCAACAGGGGGAAGTCCTGCAACATGAGCCGCAGGTCATCCTCGGAACAACCATAGGCGCGTGCGACCAGAACGTCCGCTTCGCAGCGCAGTTCGGCAATGCGCCAGACATTCTCGAAGCTCGAGTTTTTTGATTGGTCAAGCTCATGCAATTTTCGGGCGACGCCAATCAGGCGCTGTGCAGGGAGTGAATTGATATCAAGATTGGGTAGCCGAAGGGAAAGCAGGACGAAGTAATTTACCGTCGTCGTGACGATGCGCCGAAGAAGCCAATCGAAGGGAAGAGAGTTGACAATGGCCAGCCAAAGGAAAAGCCGATTATCCGATGGGTCATTGGGGAAAGAAATCGTCGGTACTTTGTTCCCGCAGATGACTTCTGGCGGGATCAACGCAGCCATCATTGATCGTTCGTTGGTTTGCCCCGTAATATCACAAAAGCCTACGCGCATGCGCCGAGAGCGCCGCGAAGCTTCTGCGGACGCTACACTCAACGGCAGCCAGAACTGTGGGGCGATCCTGCTTTGTCCTGGCGGGAGATTGTACCAAACGGCGCTTCGTCCTTCACCAGAGACATAAGACTTGCATCCTAGACGGTGCGGTTGGACCATTCGGCCCTCAATGACCGGAAGGCATCCTTTTTCTGGCCGTTTAACGAAGTAGCGGCGGCCATGAGTCATATCGATCTCACGGCAAAACTCAGGATACCAAGGCGAATCCTCAGATGAGCTCACCGACCCGTTATTCTGCATTTTCTTGAACAGATGCCATTCCTCTGCCGAGCGCACCTCGGGAAGAGTAAGGTCTGAGCGCAAATGCTCAATATCCTTGAGCGCAAGACGTACCTGTGGTGCGGGTACGACGCGCTCGCTATTGGCTCTTGCATGGCCAATCTTCACTGCCGCGAGCGCCTTGCTGGAAATCGCCTTGCGGCGGTAATTCACAACTAGAAACTTAAACCGCGTGTCGATGGCGAAATGCCGTGCACGGTTTTCCATTACGGTGAAGGCAAGATTATCCGTACCCTCTACGAGCGCCCGCCGCAGAGTTTCAGTGCTGAACGAGCGGATCAGGCCTGCCGGAACCAAGAGAGCACCGTGTCCGCCTACGCGCGTCAGCTTGTAGAGAAGCTCGGTAAAGGCGACGTAGAGATCGGGCTCGCCTTTCGCCAGGACGGGGTAGCGTTCAATCAGTGATCCCGCCATCGCGGCGCGCTCGGTTTTGGCTTCTTCGTACCCAGCAAGAGATTGCAGGCGGTAGCTCGTTCCGTAGTCGCGGGTTTCGCCGTTTGCTTTGGCGTATTCATGCCTTGTAAGCTTGACCTTTTCCCAAGGAGGGTTTGCGATAACTACGTCAAAACCATCTTCGCTTAGCTCAAGCCAAGTTGCGTCAGGGGCAAGCAGGCTGTCCTGTGCTCGCCAGTGGGCGCACATCGTTGCGATGGCATCCAAGTCATCGGTCAGCGACGCAAGTGACAGCCGAGTGCCGCGCAAAGCGAGCGGTGAAAGATCGGCGGCATAAACGGACTCACGAAGCCATTCGCTGGCCAGCAGACGATCCGGTCCACAGGCTACGATGGAAACGGCAGTCAGCAATATCCCGGCACCGCAGGCCGGATCAAGAACCTTTGCCCCTTTCGTGAAATGCACCTCAACGCTGTGAGCGAGATGCAGGGCTAGCCGAAAATCCGTGTGATACGCGCCGCTATTTCGCTGCTCACTGTGATCGAGTGCTTCCCGAGCCAGCGCGCTCAAGCAAAGCGCGGGGTGGGTGCCGGTATCATCCAAGAGCTGAACAAGAGCTTTCGCATCATCAAGCAGGCGCTCAGGGGCCACCAAGGGTTTGATCGCGAACTTCGAGCAAAATGTTTGAAAATCAAAGCCACCAAGGCGAGCAGATGCCGCTTCCAATAGTTGGAAGCGCAACTCATGGTTACTCCCGCGATAGCGTCTCAGGCATTGCGATATGTAGGCATGGGCCTTTGCAAGGCGCTTACCCTCAACTGTACTCGATGGTTTCATGCGGCGGCGTGCTTTGCTTCTCTGGTCTTCTCGATGCAGAAAAGCAGCTCTCCGACGTCGGAGGCGGCTTTGCTAGCGGCTTTGTTGGGACGATAGCGACCGATACTCTGGAGCGAATGAACGCTGAGTTCTCCGATGCCAGCTAGAGAATCGGAAAGCGATTTGATCGGGACGTGACCTTCGGTGCTATAGGAAAGGAAAACACGGCGAGCCGGAAGTTCCGAAATAAGGCGCTCGATAGCCTTCGCGGCTCTGACTTTATAGCAAAAGTCAGATGCTTTTTCTCGCCAAGGGCGAATACCGCAGACCCCTTCCACTTGAGGCTCATCACCAAGGGCAATGGTTTCAAGAATGTGGTAATAGGCTGCATATTGGCGTTTGGTGTAGGGTGGGTCTAGATAGACTGTATCCTCCGGCGCGCACGGCACCTGATGAACGTCCCGCGTGCTCATGGTCGCATGCGGAGAGGCTTCGAGATATTCGCCAGGCTCGATCACCAAGGCATCTAGCGATTGCCTCTGCCATTTGGACAGGAAGCAGCCATAGGTTCCGGCGGTGTTCGCGATACGGTTTGAAGCGCGCATCAAGTCGGCAATGAGAACATGTTCTTCATGTGGCGTGATCATATCGCCTTGCCGCCAGGCGCGGATCTTCTGCCGCATGCCATCGATTTTTTGGGCGTTCTCGTCGGTGAAATACATCCGGGAGACGTCGCAATGATCTGATGATGCCGGGCTGTACTCGCGCCAAATGAAGCCTCGTACAGGCTGTGCTTCATTCAGAGCGGCAATTGCGTTGTCATAGCCCGAAAGCTCTTTAAAGGGAATGTCGGCTTTGGACGTCACGCGCGCGTGGGACATGATGGCCGATGAAGCCAAGTGATCGTTCACGTGGACGGGCCAGCCAGCGCGAGACGCTGCTTCGGCAACTGCTCCTGTCCCCGAGAGGGCATCCACGAACACACCACCGTCAGGCGCGCCGATGTGATCAATGATGGCTTCCACGATACGCGCCTTGGAGCCAATGTACCGGAATGACATACGTGCGGATCTCCCTGCCTTGCTTGATTTTTGTTGCCATGCCGGGAAATGAGCGGGGTGGCATGGATCGTTTCTTAGCGCATGCAGACTGCTCAGGCGTTAACAGTGATGGTTTGCTCGTTCGGATTGGATAGCGTGGGCCTAGGTTGGTCTACTTCTACAACATTGCACATACGGCGACCAAGACGCAATATATAGTAGGCTCGCGCAGCATGGGTGCTACTGACTTGCCCGGCTTTTGCGCTCCGTTCGTCGTAGGGTCTGCATTTCTAATCTTGGACTTTTCGCTCGATCGCCAGGAGCTTGAGTGTCGGAGCTGCATCAGGGTGCACCTTGGTCCTGCCGTAGGGGAGCTGCTACGCAGCGATGGGCGACGCCGACTGGCGGGATTGAGCCTTGCTTGCCGTTCAGTCTAACCTCCACTCCGTCCGCTCCCACACCAACGGCACGTCATTCAACATCCGCGCCAGTGTCACCTCCGGCGCCTGGGTGCCGTCCAGGATCGCCTCAACGATATCCGGCGCGAGGAGTGTCAGGCGCAGGACGCGGGTCATGTAGGATGGCGCAATACCCTCGCGCTCGGCTAGTTCGGCAATGGTGGTGAACTCGCCCGACTCCAGCATCCGCTTCCAGCGGAAAGCGCGGGCCAGCGCCTTGACCAGCGTGCTGTCCGTCCGGCGCGTGTGGCTGGCGCCCTCCGGCAGTTGCATCTCCTTCCGTCCGCCACGCTTCACCACGCGGAACGGGACGTGGAGCGTGACGGTCTCGGGGATCGGTGTGCCGCGCGTCATGCTGCTTCTCCGATTCCGCCCGCCAGCATCTCGCGGGAGAGGCCAGCGAGGCCGTCGATGCGGAGCCGAACGTTCAGCCCGTCTGTGCCGATGTCCACGCGCTCGACCAAGAGCGCCACGATGCGGGCCTGCTCCGCCGGGAACAGTTCGTTCCACAGCGGGTCGAGCTGCTGAAGGGCAGTGCGGGCGTCGGCTTCGGTGACGTCGTCAGCATGGGCGCGCGCCGCCTTCCATGTGCCTGCCACGATCTCGGGGTGCCGGAACACGGTGCGCAGTTGGTAGATGACTGCGGCCTCGATCTCGCCGGCCGGCACGCGGCCCACCGCACATGATCCTGCCCCATGCTTCAGCACCGTCTGGCTGATATAGTAGCGGTACAGCCGCCCGCCCTTGCGGGTGTGCGTCGGCGAGAACGCCGCGCAATCGGGCCCAAACAGAAGCCCCTTCAGCAGCGCGGGCGTGTTGGCGCGGGTGCGGGCGGCTCGCTTCCGCGGGCTCTCCTGCAGCATCGCATGGACGCGATCCCACGTCTCGCGGTCGATTACCGCGTCGTGCTCGCCGGGATAGCTTTCGCCCTTGTGCACCGCCTCCCCGATATAGGCACGGTTGTTCAGCATCCGGTAGAGGTACTTCTTGTCGATCCGGTTGCCACGCGGCGTGCGGATGCCACGCTTGCCCACCTCCCGCGCCAGTTCCGTGCCCGAGCCGATCTCGAGGAACCGCGCGAAGATCCAGCGCACATTCGTGGCAGTGTCATCGTCGACCAGCAACTTCCGGTTCTCGACGCGGTAGCCGTAGGGCGGCACCCCGCCCATCCAAATGCCCTTCTTGCGGCTGGCGGCGACCTTGTCGCGGATGCGCTCGGCCGTCACCTCGCGCTCGAACTGGGCGAAGGACAGCAGGATGTTCAGCGTCAGCCGGCCCATCGACGTGGTCGTGTTGAACGACTGCGTGACCGAGACGAAAGTGACGTCATTTCGATCGAATACCTCCACCAGCTTGGCAAAGTCGGCCAGCGAGCGGCTGAGGCGGTCGATCTTGTAGACGACCACTACGTCGACGAGCCCGTCCTCGATATCTTCCACCAGACGCTGCAGGCCGTGCCGGTCCAGCGTGCCGCCGGAAATGCCGCCATCATCATACTGATCGCGGACCAGCACCCAGCCCTCTGCCTTCTGGCTGACAATGTAGGCCTCGCACGCCTCGCGCTGGGCGTGGAGCGAGTTGAACTCCTGTTCCAACCCTTCCTCGGAGGATTTGCGCGTGTAGATCGCGCAGCGCTGCTTGCGGACAATCGGTTTCGTCATGTGCGGCCCCTCCGGCTCTTCAACCCGAAGAAGACCCAGCCATTCCAGCGCGTGCCGGTGATCGCCCGCGCGATGGCCGAGAGCGACTTGTAGGGACGCCCCTGCCATTCGAAGCCGTCCGCGGTGACGGTGACGACATGCTCGACACCCTGCCATTCGCGGAGCAGGCGTGTGCCGGTGATGGGTTTCAGGTCCGCGCGGATGCGGCTCTTCTTGCGATCACCGCCGTCGAGTTCCTCGCCCAGCCGCTCCAGCCGCCGGGTCGTTTCGAGCTTCAGCCCGCCATAGGCGAGTTCCTGGATGCGATAGGCCAGCCGGCTCTCGAGATACCGGCGGTTGAACGGCGGCGGCTCGCTGTCGAACAGGTCGCGCCATTGCTTTTTCAGGTCCGGCGTTGGGATGGTCTTGAGCGCGGCCAGGCGCGCGGGGATGGGATCGTGCGTTGTCATGGTGCCTCCTCATGCGTTGGAGTTGCATGAAGGCATCGGTTGGGCGGAGAGTGTAGGCAACTTTCTCCTGTATCCGCAGATGGTTGCATGTGATCCCACTGGCGCAGCCGCACCAGCCCAAGGGCCAGAAGCCCGCATAACTCGGCACGGCGCTCGGCAGGGGTCATCTGGTCTGCTGGCAGGGCGTTGGGGCGTTTCATGTCATGGGCCTTGGGTGAGTGGTCTCCTTTGACCTCTACTCACCCGCATCGAAAACTGTCCCAGCCGAACCTGCAAAGGTTGAAGAATCACGTGACAGAACATAGCCAGAACACCAGTCGAGAAAGGAAGGGGATTCGTCGTGGCTGGCAATTTAAAGAAGTTCGTGAACCCCCGGTTCATCAAAACCATTGATCTCGCCCTGATGAAGCCGCTGCTGGCGCGGCACGAGGGCAAGTACAAAGACTTTTCCGTCGACCTGCTGGACAAAGAGGAAGATGCCGCGCGCGAGGCGCTGCAGACGCTGTTGACCGGTGCAGAGGAAAGCTATCCCGAAGGACTGCGCGGCGATCTGCACCGTATCGCCGAACTAGGTGACGCCCGTGGCCTCGAGATCATTCAGACCCAAGCGAAGCGCCAAGGCATCGATCTGTTCCCCGACATGAAGACCGGGGACGAGGACGCGCCGAACAAGGCACATGATCCCAAGCACATCGCTGTTCGGGTGTTTCTGGAGCATCCCGACCTCTTTGACGCGGCCGCCGACCATATGGCGATGCTCACTGCGGACCGCCTGCACGAATACGCCGGGCGGGAACGTGGCGTCGCAATCGATCTGACGGAGGATAAGGTCGAGGCGTTCCGAACCGCCGTTGCCGAACTGTTCTGTGACGCGTTTCTTGGAGATTATTGTCGGGTAGGCGACTATGATGACGGAGGCGAGATCAACCTCGTGGTCAGCCATGGCTCCATGGTCTCGACAATGCCGGTTGTCGATGGCCAGGTCGAACGGGTCATCAGCGTGCGCCAGATCAAGCACGCGGTGCTGCGATACTCGGAAAGTACCGGCATGCTACGACTGGCCCGCATCCAAAAGGCGCATCAGCCCGAGATCGCGGAACTCTTCGCCTCGATCATTCTCGACAGGCCCGGCTTCTTCGACGGCGACGATGCGCAGGACCTCTATACCCTGCGCCCGGTTGAACTGGCCGGACCGGGTTTCGCCTTCGATGCCGCCTACGATCCGCTGATCGACAAGGTGCTGATCATCGAGGCGGCCGCCGACCTGATGGCGCCCGGCAAGAAGGGATATCCCCGCGTGGTGCGCACGCTGCGCTCACGGGATCTCGGCGGTGACGCGCTCCAGCATTTTGGCAGCACGCCGGTATCCTTCGGCGGTGCATGGCGGTTGGGCGAACTCGTGTTCCGGATCCTGTTCAAGGGCGAGGGCAAGCGCCAGCCACAGGTAACGGTCAAGATCAGACCACCGGGTGTCGTTCAGTTCCGCCGCACCCAGCACGAGGCGCGGGTGATGACCCTCATCGAACGGAACGGGCTGATGAATGACAGAGATGATTTTGAGGTTATTGACCCGGCTGAGTGAAGCTGGCGAAGACGCGATCCTGCCTGGCGATCTTGCCGCGCCGTTCTTTGGTCCGGTCTTCGACCGGCTTCTGGCGAAACGTGTCCTCATCGAACAGGCGCCGCTCTCCGATTGGGAGGTCTGCGATGCCTGCGAGTGCGGGCTCCCCTGTCGACCGATCTGGAAAGCAGGCGATGAATATCGGGCTGAATGTCCGCTTGATCGCCGACATGATATGGAACTCACCAAAGACGATGTGCGCGTGTTCCGCATTGGCGCTGAGGGGCTGGCATCCGTGATCGGCGTCGCGGCGGGATTCCGCGCCGCCCCGAAACGCGCCGCGGAGAAGGTCTGGCGGCTCGGTGACACGTCATCGGGACGCGCGGTGTTTCTAGCGTTTGAGCCTGCAGCCCTGACCGGCGACGGCGTCATCGCATTGTTGCGCCAGGCGGCGCAGGGCTCGGACATCACCATCCTCGCACCAGAGTTGCCACCGGAGGCTGCACGGCGACATCACGATGCGGGCTTCCATCTGGTCGAGATCCTCGCGGTGCTGACCCCGGCTTCGAATAACCTCGGTGTCGTGATCGACGCCGCCGCACTAAATCCCATTCCAATGGCACCCGTGCTTCGCGTGCGAAGGGCAACAGCCGAGGTTCAATGGGAGGGTCGCTCCGTCATTCTGTCGCGTCAGATTTTCCCCGTGTTCGAGCGCCTGCTCGAAAAAGCGCTATCGCGCGATCAGGTTGCTTCCGCATCCCATGTCGAAGGCACGACAGGGCGCGAAGCCAAGGATCTGATCCGCGAGTTGCGCGATTCGTTCAAGGCCGCTTGGTTGACCGATGCCGAGAGCAAGGCCCTGATTGTGACCGTGCGCAATCGGGGCTATCGGCTCGGTGTCCCGGCGGCGGAGATTTTCGTTGACTGTTGAACCAGTACTGACCCACCCGCCATCTGCATTTCGTTCGCTCTTGGTCGCGAGGGCGCTGCCCCATCAGACATCACTGCAGTTTTTACTATGCCAATGACGGAAATCTCGAAAGGTCGGCGCGCTGACCGTGCATCGCAAGCCTTCTTCCGTTGGTAGTCTATGAGAAATTCGCCACGCCCATCCGATCGAACTTAATCACTACCTCATCACCGACCCGGCCGGAGAACCGGTTTCGGGCGTTTAGACGGTACGCGTCAAATTCCGTATCAGCCGTGACGTTCTGGCGCAGCCACTTTGCTTCTTCTCGGGTCGATGCGTCATCTCCTGAGATTTCCCGCCACCAGCGTTTGGGTCGTCCTCCGAGCTCCAATCCATCGTCCCCGCTCCAGACATACCCTCGGTCCTTGATTTTACTACTTGTCCCGCCGATCAATCTGGAACCGCGGACCGTGATGCGGACGGTGTCGCGTCGCGCATTACGCAGCATCTCCGCGAACGGCGTATGCTCATGATCCATTGGTGCTCCGTTGAGGCAAAAGGCGGTTGCGAGCACGTCTTCGCCAGCATCATGGGCACCGTAGTAGGCACCTTGAGAAAGTGCAATGTACTCCAATTTTGAGGAGCCCACCCCCCGCGCTGCCCAATTAATGTCGTGCAACGAGCACGCCCACGGAAGGGTATCGAAGCCAGCGTTTGGAAGGTCTCGCTCAACGAATTTTCGATCGAAGTTTGCGTTGTGCGCGATTACGACCTCCGTTCCATCCAGAAATTCTCGGATTCTTTCATTTGAGAACGCATGGCCCTTCAGCTTTTCATTCGTTAGGCCGTGCACCGCGACCGCCTCGTCGGGTATCTTAGCAACAGGGTCGTTGAGTTCGCATAACAACTCGCCAAGCCGCGAAATGCCTCGAGCCGTGAAAAACACCTCGAGCATTGCCAATTGTATCGTTTGACTCTGGCCTACGACTTTCCCGGTTGTCTCAACGTCGAGAATTATTCCGCGATACTCGTGTTCGCCTTCCAGGCTAGGCAACCCGACGAAATATGCGGGCCGGATGCGGCGCGACAGCCGGTATCCATGAGCCTCCAATAGGTCACGAATCCTCTCAGGGCCGAATTCATTTAACTCATCTGCAAGCGCACTTCTGATATCGCCCAAGAAACGTCACCTCATTGATATAGTGAACCCGGCTACTCTCGCTCGCGGACCAAGCTACCCGAGGGAGGGAACACTGCTTGGGGCGCAGTATCACGGCCCCACAAAACCCCCACCTTATTCCCACACCGTTCCCACCAGCGCAACGACCGAATCCGGCACCTTGGGCTCATCAGAAACGATGACCGAGGCGCACAGCGATGCAGATCGAACTCTCCCCCGACGACATTGAAACCATCATCCGAGAGGCAGATGCGGCGGCGCAACGGCTGCGACGCAAGCTGGCCCTGCCGCTCTGCGAGCGCGAGGATCTGGGCCAGGACCTCCTGGTCGATCTGCTGCGCCGCTTGCCCGCCTACGATCCCTCGCGCGGCAGCATCGGCGCCTTCGCCAATATCGTCCTGCGCAACCAGTCCTCGCGGATTGCGATGCGTCACCACCGCCAGCGTCGTGCGCAGGGCGGGTCACTGCTCTCGCTCGAGGTGCCGCTGGCCGGAGCCCGCGAACCGGTCGGCAACACGCTGACCGAGGACGACGGGCTTGCCGCTTGGTACGGCCAGACCTGCTGCGCGGCCGCTGTCATCGAACTTCACCACGCCCTCGAAACCGCCCTCGCGCGCCTCCCTCCCGAGGATCGCCGCTTCTGCGCGGAGCTGGCGCATCGTTCCGTCACCATGCTTGCGGCCGAGGGTTTGGGCAGCCGGTCTGCCCTCTACCGCCGCCTCTCCGATCTTCGTCACGTCCTCACCGCCCACGGGCTCGGTCCGGCCTGGGACGATTTCGCAGCCGCCTGAGTAGAGGGGAAAGGAGGAGATCATGTTCATGCAAAACACCCCCATCACCACAGTTCGAACCAGCCGTCCGCTGACCGAGATCGAGTTTTGCGCATGGGTCGCACAGGCGGTGCCCGGTGATCGGCTGGAATATCACCGTGGCTTTCTGGTGCTCGACACCTTTCCGGCGATCTCGCACCTGCCGGATGCGCAGCGCGTTGAACTGGCCCGGCTGGGAAGCCGCGCCTTCTGGGCCGCCGAAAATGGACTCGTTCACCTGGTGCAGGAGCGCGAGGGCCCCGACCGCTTCGCCTACATCGCCATCGCCCGGCCGAAGCCCAAGGCCGCCACCGCGTCACTGTCGGCGCTGCTGCTCGACGCGCAGGCAGCCTGACACCCCCACCCAAGCCCAACCCGCAAATCAAGGAGGCTCAGCCATGCCATTTCCAGACAACATCCCCACGCCAGACGACCTTCCGGATATCAATCTCCACGACATCGCGCAGATGCCGGTCGAACTGCTGGCTATCTTGGATCACGAGATCGACGCGCGCCTCAAGCGCGACAAGGCCGCAAAGACCCGCCTCGATGGCGCGTTGAGCGTGCGCTACGCCGAGCGCGCCGCCGAGGAACGGCAGGCGCGCGGCAAGGACACCGGAACGGTCAGGTTCGATGACTGCGATTTCACCATCGTCGCGGATCTGCCCAAGCGCGTCGACTGGGATCAGGCGAAGTTGGCCACGGTGGTCGAGCGGATCCGCGCCACCGGCGACGATCCCGCCCAGTATGTCGACATCGCGATCAAGGTGCCCGAGCGCAAATACACCGCCTGGCCCGACACGATCCGGGCCGAATTCGAGCCGGCGCGCACGGTGAAGACCGGCACGCTGAAGGTCACGCTCGAGCCGAACGAGGCCGCGCAATGACCGCGCTGGCCTACATCCCAAACCCCGCTCCGGACCTTCCCAGCCTGATCGAGCGCGCCGCGACCATGCTGTCGGGGGCCAGGACCGCCGCGGAGGTTCTGGAGGCCCGAGAAGCGGCCGGACTGGCCTATGACGTGGCCAAGCGCACCGCACGCATGAAAAGCGCCAAGTCGGCGCATGACGATCTGGTTGCCGCCGCGCACCGCGCACAGGCCGACGCGCTCGAGATCGAGGCGGCCGCCAAGCGCCGTCTGGCCGACGAATACGATGCGGCGCAGGCGCGGGGTGAGGTGGCAAGCGGATCGGTGCGCACCGACATCGTTGATGTTTCCAACGATGTTCGTCCCGCGACCGCCGCCGATCTCGGCCTGCGCCGGGACCAGATCTTTGAGGCCCGTCAGCTCCGCGATGCCGAGACAAACGATCCCGGCATCGTGCGCCGCACGCTCGACGAGCGACTGGAGCGCGGCGAGGAACCGAACCGCACCGCCATGCGCAAGATGGTCACGGATGCCGCCATGCGGGGGATGCGTCCGCAGCGCAGGACCAGCCGGCGGAACCCCCTCTACGTCCCGCCCTCGCCCGAACAGGCGGCCTGGCAGCATGTGACCGGCACGTTCCGCGCCTTTGCCGAATGGGCCACGGACGAGAACCTCGCGCTCGCGCGGCAAGGCATGCGCGAGGCGCAGGATGCCCCGTTTCACGACCTCGATGCCAAG
>NZ_JBAPKY010000067.1:0-15863 GCF_037083785.1 Roseovarius sp. D22-M7 | reverse complement strand
ATGCGACCACCTCCATAACGGTCCGGCCCCCCGCTGCTTCCCGGCATATTTGGGGTGCCGGGAAGCAGCTCCCGTATCGCACGGGAACTGGGGTTGTCATTAAGACAAGTCCTCTATTTCATTGATCAGTGTGGCGGTGCACATCCGACCCTCGGTGGCGTCGCGGGCGGCCTGCCAGTCGAAGGTCGCCTGCACGCCTTGCGGGCCGGAAATCTCGATGCGGGGGCGCGGGAGGTAGACGGCATGTGCGATCAGAGAAAGGCTTTCGCCGGATGGCACGGTATAGCCGAACTCAAGTTCGCAGGGATCGCCATTGATCGCCTGGTTGACCAGCACCTGATCGGCAAAGCGCACCTCGACCCGGCCCGTCAGGGCGGCGATGCTCGGGTCGGCCCCGTCGATGCGGCCATCCGGTCGGATGGTTTCCACCCGGTCGAGATTGTTGGCATAGGTGATCTCGGCCGAGNCCCGTCAGGGCGGCGATGCTCGGGTCGGCCCCGTCGATGCGGCCATCCGGTCGGATGGTTTCCACCCGATCGAGATTGTTGGCATAGGTGATCTCGGCCGAGACGATGTTGCCGAGGGACGATCCGTTCCGCGTGATCGCGCCGTTGAAATGGCCGAAGCGCTGCAGGTCCAGCTCGGCCAGTGTGCCGGCGGCAGACGCCGTAGCGGTGCTTTCGCCCTGTGCCACAAGGCTCGCGGTTGCCGTCAGCAGCCCCGAGCGCTGCATCTGCCAGCTGATCTGGTCGAGCACGCAGCCGGAATACATCGCATAACGCGGCACCTCCGGCATGCCGGTCTCGATCGACATGCTGGGCAGCGTCCAGGCGCCCGACTGGAACTCATGCGTGAACGGCCCGGGCGCTGTCCCGGTGGTCGCAGGATCGCCAAACGCCGCCTTCAGCCAAAACCCGAATGCGCGCGCGTCGATGGGAATGACAACGTCGCCATCCGAGGTCACCGCATCCTTGATCGGTGCCAGCGGATCGCGGCCGTAGCCGAGCAATTCCGAGTTGAGCAGCGGCTGCTCCGCCCCCAGCGAGGTGCTGGCGAAGGGCATGCGGGTGAAGCCGCTGGCGGGCGGCATGCCATAGGTCGTCTCGAACGCAAGCGCCATCTGCGCCCGCGCCCCCTGGGCTCGTGCCATGTCTCAACTCCTCGGATTTTCAGGTTGGTGAGGCCAGCGGATCGGCCGTTGAATAGTGCAAGACGACAGGGATCACGGCCGCCTTCAAGCTGGCCGCGCCTTCGACGGGCAGATCGACGGGCCGCGGCGCTTCCGCCTCGACCCAGTCGCAGAGCCCGCCAAGCGTCCGGTCGGCGGCGAGCGCCGTGCCGACGCTGGCGGTCAGCGTGTCGAAGGCGGCATCAAGGTCGGCGCCTTGCACCACCGCTTCGATCTCGGCGCGGTGCTGGTAGTGATAGGCGAGCGGCGACAGCGTCACCTCCGGCTCCCCCGGCTCGCCATCGCGCAGGATCAGCAGGCCAGCGGCCGGCACACGCTCCGGCAGCACCTCGCCGCGGAGGGCGGTGGCGGGCAGCTGCGCTGAGAGCCGCGCGTGCAGCGCGGCGAGGATGGCTTCGCGGGAGGTGGGCATCGATTTGAGAAACCTTGGCGCTTCGCTATTGTGTGCAGAGAGGGATCAAAGAGTTGGATGTGCGATGCTCGCGGAAGATTGGCTTGAACGAACTCAACCTGGCTACCAAGAACTCTCGAAAGTCGAGCGATCGGCGGTGGCTGGCTTCTCTATCGTCTGGAGTGTCTTCGAGGCGCGGGCTCTTTCGACGAATGCAACCACAACCGCCATCGTGCGATTTGTTGACAAAAACGCAGAGAACTTCGGTTCGGCTGAGCCCTTCGGAGATGCTCTGGCGTATTTCCGACAGAGGTACGTGTCAGACGGTCAGATCAATCACAAGTTTGAAAGCCTGCATTTTCGAAAAAACGACAAACGGGAACGCGTGGAAGCTGTTCTGTTGGGATGTGAAGCCGCACCGACTGAGATCGTCACAGCCTTGCTAATCATCGTCTTTCGGCTGCGAAATAACCTCTTTCATGGGATCAAGTGGGCCTACGAAATGCACGATCAACAGCGGAACTTCGAGCATGCGACAGCCGTCCTGACGCGCGTCCTAGATTCCCACGCGGCATGAATGCGGAAATGGCGTTCTCAGGTTTGCCGCCCCTCCACCCAGTTCGCCACGATCAGCCCCGGCACACGGTCCAATGCCCGGTCCGCGTCCCGCGCCAGATCCAGCCGCTTCGGCAGCTTCACCTGCGGGACCAGCAGAAAGATCGGAACCGTTGCGCGACCACGTCCGGTCTTCGAGCGCGAGGCCACGCCGAGGCCCCGGTTGTTCAGACGCCCGTCGGCCACAAGCAGGCTCGGCCCCGACCGGCGGTAGACGAACCGCAGGCGCAGGCCACGGCGGCGCTCCCATTCGCCGGGGGTAATCTTGCCACCTCGGCGTCCGCGCCCGGCGGCGGGCAGCGGGATCGTCAGCCAGAACCCGTCTTTCGAGCGGATCAGCGGCCCGGTGTCATGCGCGCTGACGATGTCCGGTGCGTTCGACCAGACCAGCGCGGCGGCGTTCAGGCTGGGCTGGCCCTTGGGATATTGCGCCGACCGGATGGTCCGGGACAGGCGCTGGCCGAGTCCCGCGCCTGTAATCTGGCCACGCCAAGCCGTCTTGAGATTGGTGCCGGCCTCGCGCGTGGCGGCGGTGACGGCTTTCTCGCCCGCCTTGATCTCCGCGGCCATCTTGGCGGCGAGATCGGGGGTGATGTCTAGCTTCAGCTTCACTGCTATCTCCAGCTTCGCGGCCCGCTTGTGTGCTACCGTTTCGTTATATTATACTCGGAGACGTCACCGATGGAGGGACCCATGACTGATCGCAGCGCGTATATCGACAAGATGAAGGCCAAGGTCGACGAGTGGAATGCCGAGATCGACAAGATCCAGGCCAAGGCCAAGGAGGCCAACGCTGATGCTCGGAGCAAGTATGAAGAGCAACTCGATGAAATGCGCAAGCAGCGCGACGAGGCCCAAGCCAAGATGAAGGAAGCGCAGGAAGCCAGCGACGGGGCTTGGGAAGACATGCGCAAGGGCTTCGAGTCTGCTTGGGATAGTATTTCCAACGCATTCCAGAACGCAATGAACCGCTTCCGGTAAACTGCTGGCAATGCAGCGCATCCATCGGCGGCTGATCCTCTCTCATGCCGTCGTCGTGCGGCCTGTCGTGCCCGACTGCCCGCACGCCATGCGCGATCTTTGCTGTGCTCATGTGGCGGTGTCGGGGTGAGCGTGGAGGCTCATCTCAGGTAGGTCTCAGCTCCAACGTCCAGACCAGCCGCTCGCGGTCGCGGACGGGTTCGCCCTGAATGAGAAAGGCCTCGCCGTCTGTCTCGATCCGGTCGCCGGGGCGCGGGGCTGGCACCTCGGCCACGCGCAGATCGACGCGCGTGGTCTCCGACCAGAGGCGCGCATCGCCAAAGCCGGTGATATCGTCCGCGCGGCGGGTGACCACGCGGACAAGGACAGGCACGCCGCCGTCGGCCGTGTAGACGGCGTCGCGCCCGACATTGCCATCAGCAAACAACGCGTCGAGCGCCATGGCGACGGCGGTCATCATGTCCGCCGTGCGCTGCGCAGCACCTGTGGGCGGGTGCAGATCGGCAGCGGGTTCGACTCGATCTCCAGACGCACCCATTCGTCGCGGTCCCGGTCCGGGATCATGCGCGCATAGAGCGGCAGGCCCACCGTGTTGACCGTCTCGAAGGTGTCGGCGGGGGCGTAGTAGATCTCGAACAGACCCTCGACGCCTTCGGGGTAGAAATACGCCTTGTCGGTCGGCACGCCGAAGCCCAGCCCGCCCCGGTAGCGCCGGAAGGTGATGCCGCCGAAGCTGACCTCTTCGCCCACGCGGCCGCGCAGATCGGCGGCCGCGGCGGTGTTGAGATAGGTTTCGCGCACCTCCTTGTGGGCCACCAGATCGGCAAAGAAGGCCGAGCCGCATTCGGCGCGAAGCTGCACCTGACCGGCGGCCAGCCCGCCAAGCGTGTCCTCGACGCTCTCGATCATCGCCTGACAGCGCTTGCGCAGCGCGCCCGAACCCGGGGTGGCATTGTCCAGATCGAAGTCGATCTCGGCGGCCGGGGCGATGCCGAACTCGGCGTGATAATCGATCACCGTGGCGCCGTCCTTCGGATCCTTGACCACCCCCTGGATGCCGTTGAAGAGGTGGAACTCGAAGGTGGCCTCGGCATCGTTGCGCAACCGGCCCAGCTTGCGTGCCACTTCCGTCTGCACCTGCTGGACGGCGGTCTCCGAGCCGAAATCGCGAATGGACTGGATTTCCGAGGCCCAGAGCACGTCCTGCTTCTTGAACTGGCGGCAAACGAAGGCGCGCATGTCGCGGCGCTCGGGGATCTGGCTCTCATAGGCCGAGCCGCGTTCCGAGAACGGGATCAGCGACAGCGTGCCGTCGCGGCTCTCGATCATCACGGTCCGCGAGCGCACGCCGCGACTGCCGAAGAGCCCTGCGCCCGACAGGATCGCGGGCTTGTAGGGGATGTTCTCGAGCGCGCTCGTGAGCTCGACGATGGAGAAGGCGTCGCCCTCAAAGATGTCCATGGTGGCCACAGCGTGCCTCCTTCTGGTCTGGATGTTGTGGGGTGACTGCGCGTGGGATCAGCGCAGGAGGATGCCGAGCCCGGCCAGCGCCGTCGTGGCGGTGGTGATCTGCGCCTCGGTTGCGCCCTCGGGCCAGCCGATCTCGTGGCGGTTGACGATTGTGGGGCCGCGAACCAGCACCACGGCGTGGGCATCGCTGTCGGTGGCGTCGACCGCGCCCCAGAGGATCCCGGCGGCGTTCTGGCTGCCGTTGGAGGCCGCGGGCGCAAGACCCGTGTATTTGCCGCCCGTGGTGATCTTGCCCAGCACGGTGCCGGGCGCGAGCTTGCCGGCGCCCGCGGCGATAGTGACGGTGTCGCGGGTGAAATCACGCAGCACTTCCCATGTGAGAAAGCCGCCGGCGTGTTTGCCTTCAGTGAGCGTGGCCATGAGGATTTATCCTTTCATCTTGAAGGCCCGGGCGATGACATCGCCCCAGGGGCGCGTGGTCTCGCTGCGCCCGGGTTGCGGGTGATGCGGGGTGATCTGCGGTGCGGCCTCGGCGCGCGCGTCCAGAAGGCTGGCGCGCACGGCATCGAGGCTGGCGTCCTCCTCGAGAAACCGCCCGGCCATCTGCGGCTGGCCGGCAAGGCGGCAGAGATCGATGACTGCCCGCGCATGCGCGATGGCCTCGGCCCGGATCGCGGTGGCGTCGGTCTGCTCCGGAGCATTGTTGGCGGCGGCAACAATGCTGCCGGGATCATCTACCGAGGGGATGTTGCCGTCTCCAACATCCGTCCCCTCGCTTCCGGGCTGTGGCGCGGGATCGGTCGGCGGCGCAACATCGTTGTCGCCTCCAACGATGTCGGCCCCTGCCGCGGCGCCTGCCTCCGGTGCGACGGCCTCCACCGCCTCGACCAGTTCGGGCGGCGCGTTGCGGAACCGGCCGATGTCGAAGGCGGCGGCGATGCGCACGGGCTCGGCCAGGCGCGTGGCAAGACCCGCCTCCAGCGCCTCGGCAGCATCGAACCACGTCTCGGCCGCGAGGAATGCGGCGATCTCCGCCTCGGGCTTGCCGGATCTGGCCGCGTAGCCGCGCAGCATGCTGGCCGCGATCTTGTCCAGCGTCCCGGCCATGTCGCGCATGTCCGAAGCCGTGCCCATGACCAGCCCGCTTGGGTCATGGATCATCAGGAAGGCGTTTTCCGGCATGACGATCTCGTCGCCCGCCATGGCAATGTAGCTTGCGGCCGAGGCCGCAATCCCGTCGATCCAGACAGTGACCGTGCCGGCGTGCCGGCTCAGCGCGTTATGGATGGCGACGGCATCGAAGACCGAGCCGCCGGGGCTGTTGAGCCGCAGATCGATGGGCGCGTCATCCGGCAACGCGCCGAGCTCGGCCAGAAACCCCTTGGCCGAAACGCCATAGGCGCCGATCTCGTCATAGATCAGCACCTCCGCGCCCGTGTCCCGGGCGCGGATCGTGTACCAGCTGTTCATGATGTCACTCCTGATTGGGGGCGCGGGCGGTTCAGGCCGCGTCCTCGCCATTGTCTTCGCCAGCCCCGTCGCCGGGACCCGGTCGCGTGGCCGGGGTTGCGCGGGCGCCCTGCGTCTCGCCCGGGCTGGTGCGGTAGCGCAGTCCGAGCCCCTCGGCGCGCGCGGTATCCACGGCGTTCTCGCGGTCGACTTCCTCGACATCGTAGCCGGTGGCCTCGACCACCTTGCGCCGCGAGGTGATGCCCGCCTCCATGGCCAGCACCTGCGCCTGGATGTCCTTCAAGGGATCGACCCAGTCCCAGCGGGGCGGGATCCACTGCACCCTGCGCGCGGCCGCCGGATCGGGTAGATCCAATCGGCCCGCCAGCTGCGCGGTCTCCAGCCAGCGCCGCCACACGGGGCGGCAGAGCTGATGCGCGATCACCCCGTGCTGGAGCTGCTGCACGCGGCGGCGGAACTCGACCAGCTCCGCGCGCAAAGACGAATAGTTGGCCTGGCGCACATCGCCGGTGACCAGATGATAGGGCAGCCCCAGCGAGGCCGAGACCGTCAGCAGCGTGCGGTACTGGAACGCCTCATAGCCGCCACCCACGTCCGCAGGAGACGAGAACTTCACATCCTCGCCGGGCAGGAGCACCTGCATGGTGCCGGGCTCGAGGCTGGCGATGGCGGCGCCATCCAGATCGGCCTCGTCCTCGCCCATCATCGGGTCTTCCGGCGCGGTCTTGGTGATGAAGCCCGCGAACATCGCCGCGGTCTTCTTGCGATCCAGTTCTGCATCGTCATACTGATCCAGCAGAAACAGCCGCACCATGGCCGGGGCCACATGCGGCAGCCCGCGGACCTGCCCCGCATCGAGCGGGCGGTAGATGTGCAGCACGTCCTCGGCCGGCACGCGCACGGTTTCCGGCACCGCCACACGCTGATCGGTGCTGTCGCCTGGATGGGTGCGGCGGAAATGATAGGCCACGCGGCGCCCGATCGCATCGAACTCGACCCCGCAGCGGATGCGGTTGCCATTGGCTGCTGTCCCCGTTTTCTCGAAGGGCAACATTTCCGATTGCAGCAGCTGCATCTGCAGCGGCACCAGCAGCCCGTCCTCGGCCCTGCGCGGGCGCATCCGCACGAAGCACTCGCCCGCCACGAACATCTCGCGCGCCACCATCGCCTGAAGCCCGTAGAAATCGGTCAGCCCGTCGGCATCGGCCTCATCGGTCCAGGCCAGCCACATCCGCTGGACGCGGTCGCGCAGATCCCCATCCTCGATCAGCGACGAGGGCTTGATCCCGTCGCCCACCACGTTCGCGGCAAAAGCCTCGCAGGCATTTGCCGCATAGCCGTTCGTGACCACCAGTTCGCGGGCCCGGGCCAGTAGCTTCGGCCCGCCCGAGGCAACCAGCGTGTTGATGTTCTCCAGCGGCGGATTCCAGCCCCGCAGCCGCCGCTTGGACATCGCACCTTCGAGGCGGGCGCGTGCGCCAGCCGGGCCACCCCGCGCGGAACGACGAAACCTGTCGAACAGCCCCATAAATCAGACCCGCCCTTTGTACTTCGTGGTGCTGCGCAGCCACGAATTCGATTGTTCTGACTGATGTCGCTCGGACCCATCTGAAGAAAATGAGCAGGCAGCCGACACCTGACCCGGACCGAGATCGCACAATTGCATTATTTCATACTGCTTTCTCGTGCGAACATGGAACGATGCCTCAAAGCTCGCTGTTAGAGGGTAAGGAGGTATTCCAATGTTCGTCCACGACATACCCGAGGCGGCGCGCGCAAAGCCCGTGACCATATAGTTACCGCGATTTGGAGGATAGCAGAATGACAGATACCGACCCGTCGACGCACGAACTTCGCCACCGCGCTTTGTCGAGGTGGGACGATGAAGGCGGCGCTATCGTGGCCGTGCCCGATGAGGCGCACAAGGACGTTCCCGACATGACGAACGCCGAGCTTGTGCTCCTCCGCGTCCGAGTAATTGCGCTCGAGAACCTGTTGATCGCTGTCCTGGCGGAAGGATCGGACCGGCAGCGCAAAACTGCGCTCGAAATGGCCGATGCCATCTCTCCCAGAGAGGGCTTTACCCAGCATCCTCTCACGATCCGGGCAGCCCAGCAGATGTCCGACCTCGTAGAACGTGCTAACCGCGTCCGAGCCGCGCAGTCGTGAAGATCTCACCATGGACCTGCGAGGGCTCCGGAAGAAACCTTCTGGAGCCTGTTGTTGGCCTGAAGCGCATGGTTGCTCGGCCGGTTACTGATCTTGCTCCGGGTTGCAACAAATACTGCAAGGGACATGTTGGTCAGAGCCCCTTCGACGTCGTCACGCGGATCTGCCGCACGATAGATCGCCCCTCGGCAGCTGCGATCTCGCGGTCCAGCGCCTCGATCGCCCGGTCGATCTCCGCCACGCTGCGGTAATCTACGGTCTTGCCGTCATAGCTGACCCGCGCCACGCCAGAAGAGCGCTGTGCCGAGAGCGCGTCGCGGCGAGCGCGGAGGTCTGCGGATGTGGGCATGTTTGCGCCTCCACGCGATCAGGAAATTGTCGGGGCCGCTCGGCGATTGGCGGTTGGTCCGGCTTCGAAATGCACACATATTGCATGCATGGTATCCAACTTCTTCGCCTCGCTATGGCATCGTGCCCAATACATCCCCCTGTGGTCCGCGCTGTCTGCCACGCGCCTGCGTAGCCTGGATCATCGCGCACGGCTTTTCGGGGGCATGGTCGGTCTTGCGATGCGCTGGTTTCCACCCGCGCGCTGGCGCTTCGACCGCGAAGTGCAGCGGGTCTTTCCCGACATGCCGCGTGGGCAGCGCGCCGCCCTTCGGCGCGAAATGGGCCGCAACATGGGGCGCACCCTGTTCGAGATCCTCCGCAGCGCGGAGTTCCAGTCGAGACCGGACCGCTTTCATGTGTCCGGCCCCGGACTGGCCGCGTTGGAAGAGGCGCGCGCCGCCGGCACGGGCGCGATCATCGTGTCCGGCCATTTCGGCCAGTGGGACGCGGTGCGCGCCGTTCTGAAAGCGCGCGGGATGGAGACCGGCGCGGTCTATCGCAAGCAGAAGAACCGCTTTTACCAGCGCGGGTTCCTGGCCGGTATCGAAGAAAGCGGTCGGCCCGTCATCGCGACGGGACGCTCCGGCACGATGGAGCTGGTGCGCCATCTGCGCAGGGGCGGATTTCTGGCCATCATGCTCGACGAGAAAATTACCGAAGGCGAAAGCGTGCCGTTCCTCGGCCTGCCGGCACTGACATCGACGGCACCCGCGGCCCTGGCGCTCAAGTACGACCTTCCCCTTGTTCCCGCCTACGGAACCCGCCGACCGGATGGTGCGGAATTCGACGTCGAGTTCGAAGCGCCCATCCCGCATTCCGACGCCCTGACGATGACAAAAGCCATCAATGACAGCCTGTCCGCCCGCGTCCTCGAAAACCCGGGGCAGTGGTACTGGCTCCTGCGCCGATGGGATGGCGCCTGACGCTGCCAGCGGGTGCGCCGAAAGCGCGTCGCGGCGTGCGCGGAGGTCCGAGATAGTCGGCATTGATCACCTCATGTAATTCGACCGCATCGTCCGCCGCCGCGCTGATGGGCGCGAGGGTGTGACCGCTGGCGTGTCCTCCGACCCATCCGGTTCCACGGCCAGCGACCGCTCCAGATCCTGCCAGCGCGCCTCCGACCAGCGATCCGCGCCCGCAATCCAGGCGGCCGCCCGCGCATAGACCCGGCAGTCCAGCGCCTCGTTGCGCTCGCGCAGCTTCTGCCATTCGAGCTTCGAGAAGCCGCGCTTGCCCTTCACGGTGACCAGCTGTTCCGCCGTCAGCTGCTTGAGCCATTCACCATCGGCCCATGTCGGCAGATGCACCGTTCCAGCCGGGAACGATGCACCGTCCGTAATCTCCTCGGGTGTGGGCCGGTCCTGCCGCAGGAAGCGATAGGTCTCGGCCTTGAAGGTCGAGGTCGCCACTGACCAGAGCCGCGCCCCGCGGCGCAGACGTTTCCCGCCGATCGTTGCATCGACATAGGTCGGCCCCGTCACCGGGCTCGCGCGATTGAACCCCTCGAGCCCCTTGACCGGGGCGACCTGCGCGAACCCAACCTGCCGCGCCCAGCCATAGACGGCGCTTGTCTCGTAGCCGGTGTCGATCGCCAGCTTGGCGATGGTCAGGTGCTGGCCGGAGGCATGCGCCCATGTGCGCCCCGGCAGATCGGTCAGTTTCTGCCAGCAGGCCGGATCGCCGGGACCGCCCTCGATGACGATGTGATCGACCAGCCAGCTTTCCAGCCCGCGGCCCCAGGCCCAGACATCGATCTCGATCCGGTCCTTCTGTACATCGGCACCCGCAGTCAGGAAGAGACCA
Organism: Roseovarius sp. D22-M7; assembly: GCF_037083785.1. Classification (NCBI taxonomy): domain Bacteria; kingdom Pseudomonadati; phylum Pseudomonadota; class Alphaproteobacteria; order Rhodobacterales; family Roseobacteraceae; genus Roseovarius; species Roseovarius sp. D22-M7. The sequence continues at coordinate 5,385 of NZ_JBAPKY010000067.1, read as the reverse complement.
CCTGCCGGCACAGTCCCGGCTGGCCACTCTTCGCGCCGCTCTGCCAGTCGCTGCCAGTCCGGCGCTTCGCCGGTTTCGAACCAGGTCTCGCCGAGGATCGTGTTGCGAAAGGCCCGCATCGCCTCGTCATTGCCCTGTGCCGCCTCCCACGCCCGCGCGATCCGCGACCAGCTGAGCCAGCCGATCGGTGAGTAGAGCGCCGAGAGGTGATAGCCCACCGTGTGCGGGTCTTCCGCCTCCGCCGTCGCGCGCCAGTCGCCCGCCGCCAGCATCGCCGTCTTGTGGTGCTCGGCAATGGGCGCGTCGCAGCCCTCGCAGTGGTATTCCGCGGTGTCCGGCTGTCCCTTGTCCCATCGCAGCCGCTCGAAGCGCAGCCATTGCGCGTGCCCGCAATGCGGACAGGGCACATGATAGCGCCGCTGGTCGCTGGCCTCGAACTCCCGCTCGATCCGGCTCAGCCCGCGGATGGTGGGCGTCGAGATCAGCAGCGCCTTGCGCCGATGCGCGAAGGTCAGAGACCGGGCTTCGGCCAGGCTGACCGGATCGCCTTCCTCGTCGGCCGAGGCCGGATAGGCATCGACCTCGTCGAGAAACAGGTACCGCGCCGGGGTCGAGCGCAGCCCCACCGCCGAATTGGCCCCGGTCATGATCAGGATGCCGCCCGCGAATTCCTTGGACAGCATCGTGTTGCCCGCGTCGCGCGAGCGCGCCGGCTTGATCCGCTCGCGCAGTTCCGGGCTTTCCTCGATCAGCGGATCGATCCGCTGGCGCGAGTTGCGCTTGGCCAGTTCCACCGTCGGCTGGACCGCCAGCATGGGCCCCGGCGCGTGATGCATCACGAAGCCGATGAAGCAATTGCCCGCTTCTGTCGCGCCCACCTGTGCGGCCTTCATGAACACCACCCGCTGCACCGGGCTGACCGGCGAGAGCGCATCCATGATCTCGCGCATGTACGGCGTGCGCGCGGTCTTGTAGCGCCCGGGCTCGGCGGAGGCGCGCGACGACAGCCAGCGATGCCGGTCGGCCCACTCTGACACCGTCAGGTCCGGGTCGGGCCGCAGGCCCCGCGACCAGGCGCGCAGCAGGTCGTTGGCACCATCGAACCCCGCGACATCGTCATCCAAGGCCGCTGCGGATCTCGGCGAGGCTGTCGAGCTGGGCGCGGACATGGGCTTCCAGAACCTTCTGCATCACCGCCGCCTCCACCGTGATCCCCTCGCCGAGGGTGGCCGCCAGTTCCGAGGCCATGAGCGCGGCCACCCGCGCGGGCCAGGTCACCCAGGCATCGCGTTCCTCGCGCGCCAGGCGGAAGATCAGCGTTTCCGCACGCGCCTTGTCGACCAGGTCGCCCTTCAGCCTCGAGAGCCGGATGCGGCGTTCCTGCGCCTTGAGCACTTCATTGGCCGTCTTGGCCTGCAGGAAGGTCGTGCTGCCACCAACGGCTGGCGCGGCCATTCCCTGCTCCTTGAGCGTATCCCCCACCGCGGAGACCGCGGCCTCGGGCACCGGCTTCAGCCTGGACTTGGCCGTCGCGGGCGATTTGGGAGCTGCGCGGGATTTCGACGGGTCCGTCGTCTCGGCGCGGCGCGTGTCGGACGCCTCGGCATCGATGCTCCCGTCAGGATGCAGCACCAGCCGCCCGGCATCCTTTGCCTTCTGGATCGCCCCGCGCGACAGGCCGACGCGGGCGGCATACTGGCGTTCGCTCAGGCCCTGCATGGCTCACCCCCGCGCGACATAAAGCAATGGAATTGCTACGATTTCCGTTGATTACACTCCGCACCGGAGGGATTCTGGGATCGAGCCAACAGACCAGGATCGGAGACAGCCCCATGACCATCGCAGACCGCTACAACGCTGAAGCCGCCCGCCTGCTGCCCCACATGGCCAACAGCCTGGCGGTCGACCCCGCGATCACCACAGCGAACGAGATCGACGAGATCGTCTTCCGCCGCAGCGAATTCCTCGGCGGCATGGCCTGCGCGATCCTTGCCATGCTCGAACAGCAGGACGGAGACACCGCATGACCGCCATCACGACCATTCGCATCGATCACGACGCGCTGCCCACGCCTTTGAGGCACAAAACTCCCGACGCTGTCGCCGAGGCCATAGAGGCTGCGCTGCTCGAGGTCGGCATCAGCGCCGAGGCGTCGGATCTGTTTAGTCATTTCAAGATCGAACTGCCGACCGACAAGCTCGCCGCCGCCGCCACGGTGCTGGCCGGGATGGGTCTGATCTGATCGTCACCGGGGCAGAAAGCCATCATATTGCTCTGATTTACCTACACTTTCCAGCCCGTCGGAGCGATTCTGATTGCACAAGAACGATGCAACTCACCACACGGAGCCACGCCATGACCAGCCTGAACCCGCAAACCACGCCCCGCCACCAGTTGCGCGCCGAGAAGGCACGCAGGAACAAGGAAGCCGCGCTCGCCGCCTTCGTCGCAAAGAAGGCCGAAATCGACGAACGGCTCGCCCGCCTGCAGGCGCTCAGCGACGACCACTTCAACTGCCATCCCGACGAGGTGGGCTGGGCCATGGTCGGCACGCTCGAGCACTACAACGGGCTGCTCAAGCGTATCACCGACAGCGCCTTTGGCGAGGGCGAATACGCCGGGTAACCCCTTCGGACCCTGACCAAGGACGGCCCGCCACCATGGCGGGCTTCACCCGGTAGAAGCTCCTGCATGTCGCAAGAGCCGAAACCGGAGACCATTCATGACCCAGATCCAGCTATCCGACGCACAATCCGTCATCCTGTCCACCGCCTGCGCGCGCGACGACGGGGCCGTGTTTCCCGTTACCACCACCCTCAAGGGCGGCGCGGTCGGCAATGTCTGCAAGAGCCTGCTGAAGAAAGCGCTCATCGAGGAAATCGAAGCCACGGACCTCAACACCGTCTGGCGGCATGACGAAGAGCGCGGGCCCATCACCCTGCGCGCGACGCCGCTGGCCTACAGCACCCTAGGGATCACCGACGCGCCCGACGCGCAGGACGACGACCAGCCGGAGCCCGAGGCCACACCCCAGCCAGTGCGCCGCCGCAGCGGAACCAAGCAGGAGGCGCTGATCGCGATGCTGAGCGCCGAGCGCGGCGCGACCATCGACGAGATCGTCGCGGCCTTGGACTGGCGGTCGCACACGGTTCGCGGCGCAATGTCAGGAGCGCTCAAGAAAAAGCTCGGCCTGACCATCACCTCCGAGAAAGTCGACGGACGGGGTCGCGTCTATAAACTACCCGCCGACTAATCCGGCGCACACTCCAGCGTTGACGATGCCGTCGCCCCAAGTGGGCGGCGGCTCTCGTCTCAACGGTCCGTCTTCCTGAACACGCTGTACTGGAAGCTCTGCCGATTGCCCTTTGGCGTGATGTGCATATGCCGTGTGGCGTCGATCTTCTCGAACTGGCCCGGACACAGTCGGTCGAGTTCCTGCGCCAGATCATCAGGCGCGTAGCGAACCACCGGTAGCCCCGAGCACATCTCGGGCCCATCATCGGCGAAGGTGGCGATGATCGCGATGCTGCCGGTGGGGAGGGCATCGGACATGGCGCGCGCGTATGCGGCACGATCTTCGGACCCGGTCAGAAAATGAAACACCGCGCGGTCATGCCAGACCGCGTAGTCCCGGTCGGGGTTCCACGTCGTGATGTCAGCCTCGATCCATGTCACGTGATCGCTCTGCGGACCGAGGCGCTGCTTGCTCACGGTCAGGGAGGCCCCGGAAAGATCCAGCACGGTGAGTGGGCCCAGACCCCCCTCAAGCAGCGCGTCCACCAGACGCGATGCTCCCCCGCCGATGTCGATGAAGGCATCGCCCGGTTTCAGATAGGTTCGCACGAGATCCAGCGAGACCTCGGGCGTCGCCTCGAACCACGTCAGTTCGTCTTCCGGGCGCGCCTCATAGACACCGTCCCAGTGTTTCTGTTCATCCGTCATCGTCGCTGAAACCTCCATTGCATGCAGAGTATAGCGGAACACGGTGAAGCAGAACACCGGACGTGATCGGCCGGTAACGTCAACAGGGCCATAAACTGACCATCTCTGACCACCGCGGTCACAGCCCGCCACGCTGCAGCGGCACCACGGCAGGATCAGCGATCTTCAATGTCGAGCCGGTCGGTGATTTCCGAAACGATCATGCTCGGGTGTATGGCCAGCACGATGCACACTCATCAGTCAATTCGCCCAACGCCGGGCGTGGCGCGCCGCGCGCTCGGGTCAAAGGGCACTTGATTCATCATCGCGGCATGGCGATCTTGCCGGCAAAGTGCACCCTAAGGAACTGCCTTTTAACATGACAGGAGCTGTATGAGCACGCCACTTGCCGATCTGCCCCGCGAGACGCGCGCCGCGTTGAACATCCGCGCGACTGCGCCGGGGTTGCTGCATCTGGCCGGTCACCTGGGCGCGATCATGGCGACCGGCACGCTTATCGTGCTGCAACCGCCGCTGTGGTGGCTGGCGCTGCCTGTGTATGGCGTGCTGATCGTGTTCCTGTTCACGCTTCAGCACGAATGCACCCACCGCACCCCCTTTGCCAGTGACCGCCTGTGCGATCTTGTGGGGCATGTGATCGGTCTTGTGGTGCTGAACCCTTTTTTATGGTTCCGCCCTTTCCACTTCGCCCATCATCGGCACACCAATCGCCCAGGCGATCCTGAACTGGACGGGCCGCTCTTGGAGACCCGCGCGCAATGGCTATGGCATGTCAGCGGCATCCCCTACTGGCGCGCTCAGCTCGCCCTCTTGATCCGACTTGCATGCGGTCGCGAGACCCCGGCCTGGTTGCCCGCTGCAATGCGCAGCCGCGCAGAACGTGAGGTCCGGATCCTGTTGGCGATCTATGCCCTGGCCTTGTTGACGCTGATGTGGTCGCCCTTGGTGCTTTGGCTCTGGATCGTGCCTTGCCTGCTGGGCCAGCCGGCCCTGCGGCTTTATCTGCTGGCTGAACATGGCGACTGTCCGCAGGTGGCCGACATGCTTGAAAACACTCGCACCACCTTCACCACGCGAGCGGTTCGGGCACTGGCTTGGAACATGCCCTATCATGCCGAGCATCACCTGGCCCCGCAGGTTCCGTTCCACCGCCTCCCCGCGCTTCACGCCCTGATTCGAGACCGGTTGCGCGTCACCGCACCGGGCTACGCTGCATTCACCCGAGACTACCTGGCGCGCCGGCGATAGGCAGCGGGGCAAATGTCGAGGATGAGGAACGTATCGGGCGGGATTTCCATTTGCGGCTTACATGAATCACGGATCACCTCAAAGCCGTCCTCCCTCAGCGGCGCGTAAGCGCCAGCTGGGCCCCACGGGCTTTTCAGCTTGACGTCTGGAAGTTCCAAGGGAGGAGTTCGTCGATCCGGTTTTTCGGATGGCCGG
>NZ_JBAPKY010000066.1:0-15883 GCF_037083785.1 Roseovarius sp. D22-M7 | reverse complement strand
TGGCCCTTCTGGATCGGGTTGTCGGAATGGTCGAGAAAGGCGAAACGCCTTGCCCGCAATCCGATGAGGCGGCGACCTACTACCCTCGCAGGACGTCTGGCGATAGCGAACTCGATCCGGGTCTTTCCATTGCCGAGCAATTCGAAAAGATCAGGGTCAGCGATCCGGAAAGGTATCCTGCGTTTTTCAGGATGCACGGGCACGTATATTCCGTCAGCTTGAGAAAGATCGGACGCGATGAGTAGTATTGAAATCGACGGCCGTCCCATCGGCCCAGGCCATCCACCCTACGTGATCGCCGAGCTTTCGGGCAATCACAACGGCGATCTCCACAAGGCGTTGCGGATCATCGACGCGGCGCAGCAGGCTGGCGCGGATGCCGTCAAGATCCAGACCTACCGCCCCGACACGATCACGCTGAATTCCGACCTGCCGGATTTCCGGATCACCGACGGCCTTTGGGCCGGGAGCACGCTTCACGCGCTATACGACTGGGCGCATACGCCGTGGGAGTGGCACGAGGCGCTGTTCGCCCATGCCGCCAAGCGCGGGATCACGCTCTTTTCCTCGCCCTTCGATCCGACCGCGGTGGACCTGCTCGAAAGTCTCGGCGCGCCGGCTTACAAGATCGCCAGTTTCGAGGCGGTGGACCTGCCGCTGATCCGGTATGTGGCCGCAACGGGCAAGCCGATGATCATCTCCACCGGCATGGCCGACTTCGCGGAGATCACCGAGGCGGTGGCGGCGGCGCGTGCGGGGGGCTGCCGCGAGCTGGCGCTGCTGCATTGCGTCTCGGGCTACCCCGCGCCGGCGTCGGACTACAACCTCGCGACGCTGGTCGACATGGCGGCAAAGCTCGACCTGCCGGTCGGGCTGTCCGATCACACGCTCGACAACAACACCGCGATCGCCAGCGTGGCGCTCGGTGCGGGGATCATCGAAAAGCACATGACGCTCGACCGGGCGGGCGGCGGTCCGGATGACAGCTTCTCGTTGGAGCCGGCGGAGTTCGCCGCGCTGTGCCGCGGTGCCCGCACCGCGTGGGAGGCCATCGGACAGGTCGATTACGGCCGCAAATCGAGCGAGCAAACGAATATGAAGTTCCGCCGATCGCTTTACGCGGTCCGCGACATCGCCGAAGGTGAGGCGCTCAGCGCCGACAACATCCGCTCGATCCGTCCCGGCTTCGGCCTCGCGCCGCGCGAGTACGACAGGGTGATCGGGCGACGGGCGCGCAGACCCATTACTCGGGGCACGCCCCTGTCGTGGGGCCTGCTGGTTTGACGCGCTGTGCCGTGAATGGCGGCGCGTCAGATCGGCAGGGCGCGGTGGGGGCTCACAGGTGCCCATGCTCGGCGACAAAAGGCGCGCGGCGCCAGCGAGCATGCCGTGAATGCATCACGTCCCGACGCAGCGGATCGCCGTGAAATGAGACCACCGCCGCGCCAGAAGATGGCTTGGCAAGCACCGGAGAGTCATATGCTGAGACCTCTGGGTCATCGGCGCCTTTCAGATAAACGAACTTGCGGCGAGACGAGCCTTTCCCGCGAGAACCTGGGCGAGAATACGAGCGCTGCTGTGGAGCGAAATTAAGGTTAAATCTCCAATACAGCCGCTCCCTGCAGCCTGCCGTTACGCAGGTCATCGAGTGCCTCGTTGGCCTTCTCAAGCGGATAGGGTCTCGTCTCGGCTTCAACGCCGGCGGCCTCGGCCAGGGGAAAGAACTCTCGCCCGTCCTGTCGAGTCAAATTTGCAACAGACATGATCGATCTCTCCTCCCAGAGGTCGGCATAAGGAAAGCTCGGAATATCACTCATATGGATCCCGCCACAGATCACGCGACCGCCTTTGCGCACGGCTTTCAGGGATGCAGGCACAAGCCCTCCGACCGGTGCGAAGATGATCGCAGCGTCCAGAGGCGCCGGAGACGGTTCGGAGGAACCGCCTGCCCAAACAGCACCGAGCGTCCGGGCAAATTTCTGCGCCGCGTCGTCGCCATCCCGCGTGAAGGCATGGATCTCGACCCCCTGATGCCGCGCGATCTGGCAGAGGACATGAGCGGCGGCACCGAAGCCGTAGATGCCCAGGGTCTCGACCTGGCCGGCAAGCCTGTAACTCCGATAGCCAATCAGGCCGGCGCAAAGAAGCGGTGCCAGGGACACCGCGTCCATCTTTTCGGAAAGAGGGAACACGAAATCAGCGTCGGCGACACAGTATTCCGCGTAACCGCCGTTGACCGTGTAGCCCGTAAAGCCCGGCGCATCGCAGAGGTTCTCACGGCCTGAGCGGCAATAGGGGCAAGATCCGCAGGTATGTCCGAGCCACGGCACCCCGACGCGCTGTCCAGGTGCGAGGTCCTCGACGTCGGAACCGATTTCGTCCACCCGGCCTACGATTTCATGCCCGGGGATAAGGGGTAACTGCGGTGCGGTAAGGTCGCCGTCTACTATGTGGAGATCGGTCCGACAGACACCGCAAGCCTCGATGGCGATACGCACTTGTCCCATGGCAGGTGTTGGGACTGATAGATCCCGCAATTCGAGTCTTGGGCTATCGCCATCGAAGACCATCCCGCGCATCGCTGCCTCCTTGCTTCTTGTAAGCGTGAACTTGATAGGCCAGCCTTGAGGCTGGCGCCTTGATCGACATCATGAAGAGGGACGGCATGTCGGTCGCATGGTTCCCTGCGCGAGGGCAACTCGGATATCCGGGCAGGTGGAATATCGCAAGCGGTTGGGAAAACGGATCGGCGTCGTCGCGTTCGGCGGGGTTGGCGCTGTCGGGGACAGGCTGGACGCGCTCGACGATGTCGGCGCGGCCGCCGGTCTTGGCCTGCGATACAGGGTCTCGAAAAAGTTTCCCGTGGACGGCTCCAGAAACGAAGAAGGCGAAAGCCTGCTCTACATCTCGGTAGGACAGAGATTCTGAAGGCAGATCGTCGAAAATTAGTGGACGGAGTTCGGACTGTAACACAAGGCGGGACTACTTGTCTGCCCACACTCAATGGCCGTCGCGGGTTCCGCAAACGATGCTCTCAACCAATGAAGACGCCGAATATGACTTGATCGCATCGAACCGAATGATGGGCCCTCGGATCACCCCAAGTCAGCGCTTTATAGACGCCTGAGCATTTCACAGGTGCCATGCCTGAAAAGATCCTTGGTTGTGTCTGAATGGCAGCTTTCACGAAGCAACTCGGTTGAAGTGCGGTCGCAACGAACGTCCGGAGTCCGCCCTCATGTCGAATGCCTCCCCCAACGAAGACCCGGCTTTCGACCGGCAGAATTGGGCTGGCATCGACCCTTTTGCTGTCCGACGCGAACGAGTACAAAACGCCCACAACGGATGAGAGGACGACCATGGATCGCGCAGACCGCATCAACCGGAGCATCGGAGAGGAAATCGGGGCCAAGGCGGCCCAGGTCGCAGCCGCGGTCAAGCTTCTCGACGAGGGCGCGACCGTCCCGTTCGTCGCGCGCTACCGCAAGGAGGTTACCGGCGGGCTCGACGACACCCAGCTTCGCGCCCTCGCCGAACGTCTCGCATACATGCGCGAGCTCGACGACCGGCGCGACACCATCCTCAAGTCCATTCGCGATCAGGACAAGCTCACCGACGCGCTGACCCTTGCCATCAACGAGGCCGAGACCAAGGCCCGCCTCGAGGACATCTACCTGCCTTACAAGCCAAAGCGCCGCACCAAGGCGATGATCGCCCGGGAAAAGGGGCTCGAGCCGCTGCGCGACGCGATCCTCGCGAACCGCGACAGGGATCCGGAGGTGCTCGCGAAGGCCTACCTGGGCGAAGGCGTGCCCGACGTGAAGGAAGCCCTGAACGGTGCCCGCGATATCCTCACCGAGGAGCTCTCCGAGAAAGCCGATCTTCTGGGTGACCTGCGGGCATATCTCAGGAAGGAAGCCGTCGTGACCGCGAAGGTGGTTCCCGGCAAGGAAAATGATGGCGCCAAGTTCTCCGACTACTTCGACCATTCCGAAAAATGGGCGGCCATGCCATCGCACCGGGCGCTGGCGCTCCTGCGCGGCCTGAAGGAAGGCGTCATCCGGTTTGACATTGGTCCCGACAAGGAGGTTGGCCAGCCGCGCTGCGAGACCATGGTCGCTGCGCGCCTGAATCCCTCCGGGACCGGGCCGGGCGACCAGTGGCTGCGCGAAGTCGCCGGCTGGGCATGGCGGACGAAACTCTCCACGACAATGATGACAGAACTCGTCGCCGAATTGCGGACCCGCGCCCATGAGGCGGCGACAGCCGTCTTCGCGCGCAACCTCAAGGATCTGCTGCTGGCCGCGCCGGCCGGCGCCCGGCCCACGCTCGGCCTCGATCCGGGCATCCGCACCGGTGTGAAAGCGGCCGTGATCGGCGCGACCGGCAAGCTGCTGGCCACCGCGACGCTCTACCCCTTCCAACCCAGGAAGGATGTGAAAGGCGCCCAAGCGAAGATCCTCGAGATGGTGGACGCCCACGGGATCGAGCTTGTCGCCATCGGCAACGGAACCGCGTCGCGAGAGACCGAAAAACTGGTCGCCGACGCGCTTGCCATGCTTTCCGGCAACGCGACAAAGCCCACCAAAGTCATCGTCAGCGAGGCCGGCGCCTCGGTCTATTCCGCGTCGGAGCTGGCATCAAAGGAGTTTCCCGATGTCGATGTGTCGCTGCGCGGGGCGGTTTCCATCGCCCGGCGCCTCCAGGACCCGCTCGCCGAACTGGTGAAGATCGAACCCAGGAGCATCGGCGTCGGACAGTATCAGCACGACGTCGACCAGCGCCGGCTGTCGAAATCGCTCGAGGCCGTCGTCGAGGACGCCGTGAACGCGGTCGGGGTCGACATCAACACCGCCTCCGCACCGCTCCTGGCCCACATCTCCGGTCTCACCCCGGTCCTTGCCGAGTCCATTGTGGCGCACCGCGATCAGACGGGCGCGTTCAAGACGCGCAAGGAGCTTCTGAAGGTCAGCCGGCTCGGCCCGCGCGCCTTCGAGCAATGCGCCGGCTTCCTGCGTATCCGCGATGGCAAGGAACCGCTCGACGCCTCCGCCGTGCACCCGGAGGCCTACGACGTGGCACGCCGGATCGTCGCCGATTGCGGCCGCGACCTGCGCAGCCTTCAGTCCGACCCCGGCGTATTGAAGGACCTGCGCGCCGAAGCCTATGTCGATGACCGCTTCGGCCTTCCGACCGTGCGCGACATCTTCGCCGAGCTGGAAAAGCCCGGGCGCGACCCGCGCCCCACCTTCAAGACGGCGACCTTCGCCGAGGGCGTGGAAGAGATCACCGACCTGACGCCTGGCATGCAACTCGAAGGCACCGTGACGAACGTGGCGGTCTTCGGGGCCTTCGTCGATATCGGCGTGCACCAGGACGGCCTTGTCCATGTGAGCCAGCTGGCCGATCGCTTCGTGAAGGATCCCCACGAGGTGGTGAAGGCCGGCGACGTCGTGCAGGTACGCGTGACCGAGGTCGATGTGGGTCGCAAGCGCATCGGTCTCACCATGCGCAAGGATGGCGGAGCCTCGGCCAGCGAGGATCGCGATACGGCGCGCAAACAACCGCACACGCCGCGTGGCAAAACCCCTGAGAAATCCGGGAAAACGCCACATGGATCGGGCAAGAAGGACGACACCGCCCAACGCGGGAACCAGCCTGGCGCTCTCGGATCGGCACTGCTTGATGCGATGAAGAAGCGCTGAGATCACCCGTCAGGCGTTGCGCGCGCTCAAAATCCACGGGCCGAGGTGCTTGCTTCGTCTCTCCATCGCAACATCCTATGGCCATTGGGCCACGGGTGTTAAATTCGAAAATTGAGACTAAGTGTCACATCCTAAAGGGTTGTAAGGATTGTTTGAACAGCTCGGGGTTGAGTTTGCGCCACTCCTTCATCGCCTGAGAGGGCGTATTGCTGCCCAAGGCTGATTGCGGGAGTTGCTGGTTATAGCCGAGAGTTGGGGGTGCAGGGATCGATTGGGCGCACATGCCTGATGCTCCGCCCTGCATTCTGAATATGTTAGGTGCCCGGTCTGAGTGTTTCGGATCGGCAGCCCAACACCGCATGCAGGACATGCCGACATCCTCACCACCCGCACGACCGCAGTGATCTACCCTCAGATCGGTGCTATGCTGCCGTCATGCCTTGGAAACCCACCTCTGATATGACGCGCGACGAACTCGTCCAGCAGCTCGAGCAGCTCCGCGAGATCGTCGAGCGGCTCGCTGCGAAAATAATGCCGATTCCGGATGACGATCGCACGCTGCACGACCTGTCGCGCGAGCAACTGCTCGGGCAAGTAATGCGGCTTCGCGAGGAGCTCGACCAACGCGACGCTCCACAGCCGGCGTCCGGCCGCGAAATGCACGAGCGCCTCGCCCGCAGCGGCCCGCCGATGGAGATTACACTCGAGCAGATGCGTCGGCAGTCACGCAAGGAGTGAAACGATGATACCCGCTGAGATCCAGACCATCCTCGCAATTGCCGCCGTTGTCATCGCCGCCGCCGGCCTGATTGCGATCCGGCGCCTCGTCCGTCGGTCGGGGCGTGATCGACCGCATGATCCTGACCGGGTTGCGCGAATGGTGTGCGAGACCGACCCCGCCGCGCTTGACCGGATTCTGAGCGACGGGTGATCGACCTAATGACCCAAGACGAACGCATCCGACGCTACCTTGACGAACTTGGCAAGCTCTCTGCCCGACATGGCATCTGGATCGAAAGCGGCGCTCGCGGCACGCTGCTACACGTCCGGGAGGATCTCGCCGCCGGATATCATGCATGGCCGTGGCCTGGCGGAGGTCGCGACGGCGTCTATGAGCTCGACAGCTATGTTCGTGGTGCTGCCCTTGATGGCGACGGCGTCATTGTCGGCGATGATCACTCACCCGCAGGTAAGGAAGAGCGAAGCAGGCGGTGGAGAGAGGAAAATACCGAAGCGCTCGATGAACACAACTGCAAAGCGGGCGAGGGTCTGCTGCCGCTGCTGAGATCCTGGGGGCCGCGTGATGAAGGGGACTGACGTCGCTGTGCCAAGCACCAACGCCCTCATTGCCAAGCTCGATGAAGCAAAGGCAGAGCGCAGCCGCGACATGCCTGTCGAAAAGGTTCTCGCTGAGACCCGCGCAGAGGGACGTGATCTGGAAACGCTCGTTATGAGGATGCACGAACGTGTCCGGGCTCTGAGGGGTAAAGAGGGAGGCCGGGACTAATGCTGCGCATGCGCAAAGACATCAACGTCGCGACGCACCCAAGCGATCCGCATCATCAGCCTGTGTATGTCGTTGGTGAGCTTTCGAACCACCAGGCGATCAAGAAGAAGATTGAAGGCTGGGAATTCAACCCGCGCACCCGCCAAGAGAACGAGGGAGGGCAGAACTGAGGACCGACCGCACCTACCCACGCCCCGCCGTTGATCTCGGCGCGCTCCTGGACGTTCTGTTCGAGGCGGGCGCCGATGCTGGCACCATCGGCACTGGCAATCCTGACATGATCGGGATCTCGATCGACGGGGCGACCGCCGAGGAGATCGACGCGATTTGGGCGAGGGCAATGGGCAGGCTGGAGTTGCATCAACGCCTCGCCGCCTCCCTCGCGCAAGCGAAGACTGGTGAGCATGCCTCCGGATCAGGTCCGATGCCGTCCGAGATGCGTTCGGCGAGGCACGACGTCTGCAGGAACTCATCGTAACCGAGCCCGACATCCGCGGCGGCATGCCGACTCTAAAAGGCAGCCGTCGCGGTGCGCTCGAAATCGGTGACCAAGCCCGGCTCGAAAGCCCCGAAGAGCTCTATGCGGAACACCCCACGCTGAAGCCCGAGCTGCTCGCAGCGGCTATTGAATACGCCAAGCAGTTCGAAGACGACATGTTCCGCAGCGCGTTTCGGAGGGTCCGCGGCACTGTGCCGGGCGACATCAACCTCGTAATTGGAGATGGCGATGAAGATTGAGATTGACCGTCGCAGATGGAGCCGATGCAGACCATCGATGGGCGCATCGACGGGACGCGCTACCGCGGTTTCGAGTTCCTATTCGAGATCGGGCCGGTCCATATTCGAAAGCCCGGCGGCAAAGGCGGGTAAGAATCCCGATGAGCGCCGCGGCTCACCTCGTGCGAACTGAGTCCACGCAGACCTGTAGTGGCACTGCGAAGGGTAAATGCGGCATCGGTAGAGCACCGAAACGAACCGGCCCACAGCGGACCTTGCCTTGACGTCGATATGCTGCGGCGCGGCCCGTGAGAGCTGCCATTCGCTGCGTCTGCGAAGCCGGGCATCCGGCGTAACCGTGCCGCGCGGGGACGGTCTTCGATTTGCCTGAGCCGCGCCGCTACCCCATCGCCCCGACAACCGCCATCGTAGATCTCGGCCCGCGCCAGGGCGCAGTTACGACGACGAAGATCAGAATGTTGGCGATTGACCTGGCGAAGGGCCGCTTTCAGGTCTGTGCGGGTGCGGCGGATGGGGCAGTTCTATACACCCGCGTGACGTCGCGAACAGCTGTTCGCGCGGTTGGCGGCTGACCGTGGGCAAGGTCTTCGACGACACCTACGATCTGAGCTGGGAGACGATCGTCGCGGACGGGATCGACACCGGCGACGCCGGCACATCCGGGTCGGGATACAAGGTGCACAACCTGCGCCTCACGGTCGCGCCGCGGGGCGCGGGCGTTTGGCGGGACACCGAGTTGCGCTTGGGGGTCGAGAACGTCTTCGACGAGCAGTTTACCCCCAAACCTCGCCTCGCGCCCCCAGCCCGGCCGCAACTTCAAGGTGACGCTGGCCAAGACATTCTGACCCGTCCAAGGGACGCGCGGCGAGCGCAGGCCGTCGCGTGGCCAACCATGCTCCGATGCCCTGTCACGCATATCTCTGGCATTGTCGTCTTCCCACCAGGCTCTGCCAGATGCATATGACATCGGTGGACAAGCGGCCCGGAGGCGTCATGGTCAGTCCGACGAACTTCCCATGAAATGACGAAGGACCGCGCCCAGTACCGTACAGACGGCCGTGCAGATCACGACAATCGCCGCTTTGCCTTCTCGCGCAAGGGTCTCTCCCCCGGGGGCAACCGCACTGTCCAGCCAGAAGATGAGGCCCAGACCCAGCAGAAGCCCGGCCGCGCCGCTTACACTCATGCTTTTGATCATGCTTGGTCCCGCGTCACTTTGTCATTCGCTCGTAAAAGGCAAGGTCGCGGCCGATATCGTTGGCAAAACGGATGATCACATCCGCCCAGCTGGCATTCGAGATCCGCGCTTTACGCCATAATTCGGGTTTGCGCTCCACGACGTGATTGTAGGCCTGAAAGACACGCTCTGCTTCCCGGCGCGTGTCCACATGGGACAGGTCGAAGGCCAGCACGAGCACTTCGTCGCTGGTATTTCCCTTGCCGGCACCGGGCGCCCAGCCCAGAAGCCACGGACCGTCCTGGACAGGCGCGTCGATCCTCGCCGCGATATCGGGCTTGCCGCGGCTTTCGAAATACGCGGCGGCGTCCGCCAGCGCGTCATCACCCGCCTCCGCATCATATACCTCGACCGCCTCGGCGCAGATCTTTTGAATGTCCTCCCCGTCTGCGACCCTGGTCTCGAGCTTGTTGCCATCCTGCTGATCTTCGACGGGCCAAACTGTCACCACCTGACGATCAAGGTCGATGTCGTCACTCTGTAACGTCGCGACGGGCTTGAACATTTCTATAAAGGCAGCGCAGATCATCTCGTTCCGCTGGCGCAACGCGCCGGTCGGGGGGAGTGGAAAGGCGATGACCGAAAGATAGGCTATGGGCTTACCTTCGATCTCGGCGGTTTCATTCCCAAGCTCAAGAAATTGGCGCGAGACCTGCAGATCCTCCAGCACGGGCGCGGGTTGGAGTACCGGCTCTTCAGTGGGCTGCATATTCGCGCAGCTTGCCAATGTCAGGGTCAAAACGAGGAACAGGATACCGAGTCTCATACCTCGAATAAGCTTGGAAATTGATATCACGTCAAGAAAAACGACGCGCCGCGCTCGGATGAACCAAAAAGCGGCAGGAGACGAGACATCAGTCCATCCGCGACTTGGGCCGACATTGCCCGAGTGGCCTACCGCATGACACCCCGCCCTCGCGACGCAACAGTTTCAGCAGCGTCCCGAAGCTGCGGCCAGCCACGTTGCCAACGTCTACGTCGACGTTTTGGGGCAACTGCCGAGCGGGCGCGAATACTTGCCAGGATCGGTGCGAAAGACCAGAGTTCCTTTCAAAGACAATCTGATGGGAAATTCCGGCCAGAAAGGACCTGCTCGTCATGCCGACCTATCACGATCTGCGCACGGCCGACGATCTTGAAGAGCGCGACTACGCGCAGGTCTTCCCGGGGCTCGATGAGCATGCACGCAAGAGGATCATCGACGGCGTGCTTCGGCTCAAGCGGGCGTTACAGGCAGACCTTCCGCCGCGCCGAACCGATGACAACCTGCTCTTTGCAAGCTGGAACATCCGCGAGTTCGGCCACCTCACGGGGCGTCTTCCCGAGGCCTATCACTGGATCGCCGAAATCATCTCGCATTTCGACCTGGTGGCCATTCAGGAAGTCAAACGCAGCTTGAAGGATCTCGATATTCTCATGCGCCTGCTCGGGCCCCATTGGGGGTACATGATGACGGACATCACGGGCGGGCCGGCGGGCAACAAGGAGCGCTCGGTCTATCTCTATGACAGGCGGCGCGTGCAGCTGTCCGGACTTTCCGGCGAAGTCGCCGCCTGGCCCGAGCTCCGCGCGGAACTCGCCTTCGAGAGCGCAAGGCCGCCCGAACAATTGTCGCGCGCGCCACATGTGACCGGGTTCATCACCGGCTGGAAACGGTTCTCGCTCGTGAACGTCCATCTGGCGCCGGGGGACGGCAGCGAAGACGTTCGGTATCGACGCGACGAGGTGCGCCTGCTTCTGTCGGCCCTCGCCGAAGCGCGCGACGACATGTGGACCGAAAACCTCGTCCTCGTGGGGGACATGAACCTCTACGCGGCGCGCGACGGCGATACGGTCGCTCTCCTGGAGAGTGATGGGTATGTCGAGCCGCAAGCGCTGCTGGGTCTGCCCACGAACGCCGCCGGAACCGAGATCTACGACCGCATGTTTCTAAGCTCCAACGAGTATTTCCGACTTGGCACGCGGTCGAATGGCGCCCCGAGTGGCGGCACGCTCGATCTCTTCGCGCATGTCTTCCGCGATGCCGACAAGCCGAGCTATCGCGATGCGGTCATCTCGGAATATGGTGGATCGCGTGACATCGCCGGGGATGAGGATGTCTTCGACTCTTACTGGCGCGTTCACTGGCGCACCCGCCAGCTTTCCGATCACCTCCCGATCTGGATCGAGCTTGAAACCGATGACTCGATGGCCTTCCTGACCTCCAAAAAGCCAGTCTGAGCCCCGCAAATCGCCCCAGTCCTGCGTCTCGAGAGAAAGATCGGCTTGCAGTTCGGCAAAGAGCCGAGGATCCGATGGCAGATGAAGGTCCGCCATCGCGGCAACTGCCTTGCCGTTCGCGCTGGCAGAGAAAGTCTGGTGTCCGCCCGACCGACGTGACCGGCCCATACCGGGCATTCACGCTCCCTGCCGGCGCCGCGGTGCAGCGTCCCGAAAGCGGCAATTGGCGACATCGCGCAGCATCGGTCACTTTGCGACGCCCGGCAACGCAGGAAGAAACTGCCCTTGGCGAATTCCGCGACTGGCGTCGAGGCCTTGCTCAAGCTCGAAGATAAAAGCTACCCTGTCGCTGGCAGGCAGGGTGCAAGGCGCGGCAATCTGGCGATCAGTCCGGGTCTTCCGGTCAGGGAGGGGCGCCAGCATGGACTGGGACGAGTTTGAGGAATGGGGTCGACACGTTTCTCACTGGGCTGCCGAATACCACAAATCTCTGCGAGACTTGCCTGTTCGGGCGCAAACTCGCCCCGGCGAAACCATACGCGGCCTTGCAGCTGCACCGCCCTCGCAAGGCGAGCCCATGGACGCCATCATGGCGGATTTCGAGCGCGTCGTCATGCCGGGCATGACACACTGGCAGCACCCCCGTTTCTTTGCCTATTTCCCGGCGAATGCGACGCCGCCCTCGATGATCGCCGAGATGCTGGTCACCACGATCGCCGCGCAGTGCATGCTTTGGCAGACGTCGCCCGCCGCGACCGAGATGGAAACAGTCATGGTCGATTGGCTGAGGCAGGCCCTCGCGCTGCCCGAGGGCTACTCCGGCGTCATTCAGGACAGCGCGTCCTCGGCCACGCTTTCGGCGGTTCTCACCATGCGCGAGCGTGCAATCGGCTACACCGGGAACCGAGACGGCCTGAACGGCAAGGGGACGCTTCGAGTTTATTGCTCGGACCAGGTCCATAGCTCGATCGATCGCGCGGCATGGGTCGCCGGAATCGGGCAGGAGAACCTGGTCAAGCTGCCCACACGGGGCCTGCGGCATGAACTTGACGTTGACGCGCTCCGAACGAGCATCTGCGAGGACCGGGCAGCGGGCCATCTGCCAGCTGGCATCATCGCGATCACGGGCGGCACCGGTATCGGCGCGTCGGACGATCTTGCCGCCGTGCTCGACGTCGCACGGGCCGAGGATCTCTATACGCATCTCGATGCGGCATGGGCTGGCGCCGCCATGATATGCGAGGAATTTCGCGAGGAGTTCTGGGCGGGGGTCGCAGGCTACGACAGCATTGTCATCAACCCGCACAAGTGGCTGGGGGCGCAGTTCGACTGCTCGGTCCAGTTCCTCCGAGACCCGCAGCCACAACTGAATACCCTCAAGATTGAGCCAGAATATCTCAAGACCACGGGTGCCGCAGTCACCAATTATTCCGAGTGGACCATCCCGCTGGGACGGCGCTTCCGGGCCCTGAAACTCTGGTTCCTGATCCGAAGCTACGGGCTTGACGGTTTGAGGGCGCGTCTTCGGAGCCATGTGCGTTGGGCCAATGAGATCTGCGAGTTGATCCGGGAAATGGACGGGTTCGACATCGTCACGGAGCCGATCCTCAGTCTCTTCACCTTTCGATGCGCTGGCGACGACGAGGCCCAGCAACGTCTTGTCGACGCCATCAACGACGATGGACGCATCTACCTTACCCAAGGCGCATTTCAGGGACGAAAGGTCATCCGGTTTCAGGTCGGTCAGTTCGAGACGACACGTAAGGATGTCCTCCTTGCCGCCGACGTCATACGAGACGTTTGGACGAGGAGACAATGACGTCCGGGACCGGGGCGATCTCTTCGCCGGGCCCACTTTGAGCTCGGAAGCGGACCTGCCGCGGCGTAGCAAGCTTTCCGCTCTGCCAACTAAGCTGGCTGTAGGTCCCGGCCCAAACCGGACCTCCGTCCCACCATTGAGCGCCGCGTTGCAGCTTCACCAGACCAGCCGTTCGCTGCCAGCGCACTATCAGAGATCGGCGAGCGGCGGGACTGCCGGACAAAATGGCCATTGGATGCAAAACAGCGCCAAAGGCTCTTGTTGGCGGTTTTGCCGAGAACAGGATTGTCATCGGGTTTAAAGGCGCCGCGAGATGAAGTGACGCAGGGGTGCTTTTCTCAAGGACCATGTGGTGCCTACGGACGAAGAGAAGCAATAGCGACCGGTGACTTAGTGAAACACATCGACACCCGGCGATCAGGGAAAGGCGTCATCGAGGACCGAATACCAGTCCGGTGATAAGATGTGGTCAATGTCGCCTCCAAGCCCCTGATAGTCGATCTGGAATGCATCGAGGACGTTACCCGCAGATTCGCTGTCGCCCAGAAAGGCCCGATCGCACCAGAAGGAAGGCTCCTGCTCGGTCGGGAGACCTTCCAACCAATCCCGCCAGCCACCGCCAACCACATAGGCGCGGCTATTTGTATCCAGTGCTGCATTCGTTGAGTCCATTTGCTGTCTTGTCCGTGTGCTCCAGGGTGGATCGAGAACAGCGTACGCACCGCCGCCGACAACGCCCACGCCCCCCACCATCCAGTGCGCGGGCAATGCCACGTCAGGTGGCAGGTTCGTTGCGTCGCCACCGTAGGCGGGGGTGATCGTACTTTCGGTAAGGATCCCCGCCAACTCGGAAAGATCAGCAGCGAGCAGGTTGCTTCCGGTAAGGTCGAGGCGCTCAGCAAGCTCGCGTTCAAGCTCAGCCACGCCAAGCTCAAAGCCGGAACCCGACAAGTTCGAACGGATGAAGCACGTCTGCTCGAACGTATCCGCACTGAACTTGGCGAAGGTCAGATCGGCATCGAGAAAGCTGCTGTGAGTGAGGTTCGCGCTGGAGAAATCGACATCCTGCAATCCCGTGTCGCTTGCAAGGAAACCGTCAAGATTTGCACGGGCAAAGGTCGCACCTGCAAAAAAGGAGCGTACAGCGGCCGCTCCATCGAACCTTGCATCCGTCAGATTTGCCTTCTGCAGATCCGATCCAAGAATCAACGTGACACCAAAATCAGCATAGGACAGGTTCGCATGTGAGAACCGGCTGTCCAGAATGCGTGACGAAAAAAGGTCACTGTACTCCATAAGCGAGAACGAGAAATCTGATCCAAAGATTTTCAGCCCCGAGAGCACCGCACCCTGCAGTGCCGCGTGTTTGAGGTCGACAAGCTCGAAACGGCTTCGACGGAAATCTGCCCCTTCGAGACTTGCGCCCTGCATCTGCGCTCCGGTGAGATCTGCGTTGCGCAGATTGACGCCGGGCAGAAACGCACCCCGTAGATCAGCGCCTCTAAGGTCCCTGCCTGAAAGGTCCGGCGCTTCCAGTGAACGCAAACGGTTTTGCCAGAGCCGTGCAATTCCGTCTCTTTCAGCAGGTGTGCCGGGCCGATCAGCACCAATGGTGGTCAGCCAGAGTTCGAAAGGTTGCCAATTTGCGGGCCTTTTCGTCAAGTTCGTGTCTCTGAGGTCGGCGGTTGCCAATGGGATCTGAAACGCGGCCGGAACACCAAGACCTGCAAGGATCCCGCCTTTGGTCCGCTCCCAAGACGTGAATACAACGACGAGGAAAAGCACGCCTGAAATCACAAAGGTCGTTGGTTGGACTGTGGCAAGGGACGTCCGAGACCGCCCACGCAGTCCGCCGTCGGCTGATCGAAGCGACAGGCCAGCGACCACCGTCGCGGCCCAAAGGCTGATCGCGGAAACAACCGTCACCCAAAAGTCATGAAGCGGCATTCCCTGAGCCCAGATCATGCAGAGAATAATCAGACCGAAGCCCCACCCAAGGCTCAAGGCGATCGCAACGAACCACGCGCCGAGGACACTCGGGGCCATGGATCCATCGGCTCTGAACCGGTTGCGATACCAAACGGCAGCCACTCCAAATATCGTCGGCGCGATGTGGTCGCTCAGGGGTGTATCATTTGATCCATAAGTCGCATCAGCGTCACCGATATGATCCCAAAGCGAGAGCAGAAAGGCGTGGAGATAGATGAAGATCGCGGCGATCAGAACTGGGGCTGCCAGAAAGAAGGCTGCCGGGTGAACAGCGACATTGACGAAGGGCAACGTTGTTGCAGCACCGTATGCAAAGAAGTCTGCGTCGCGGTGGCCCATAAGGGTTATGCCCACGAAAACCAGTGCGACCAGTAACCCCAACCAGATGCTACGCAGTGAGAGCGATAGACTGTTTATTTTCGATAAGCGCTGCTCGCCGTCCAAATCGATCCTCAAAACTCAAAAAAGGTCACGCAAATGCCGACACCACGATTTCGGACTGAGTGGCATTAGGCAAGCCTTATCTTTGGATCGCTTCCGGTGTCCGTCCTGAGGCCAATCCAAGAGCCCACATGCGCATTCCGACACATTCGATCACGTGTTCCGACGACATATGATCAGCCATTCCGACGTATCCGATCACCGCGAGATGACGCCGTCGGGCGTGG
>NZ_JBAPKY010000065.1:0-15964 GCF_037083785.1 Roseovarius sp. D22-M7 | reverse complement strand
ATAATGCGCAAGCTCTTGGAGACCGCCAACGCGCTGGTCAAAGCTGACCGCATCGGGGTCGATAAAACCCCTTGCGCATGACGGATACTCAGGATGCAGACCTCTGCTCCGCGACGGTCAGGTCATTCGACCGTTTCCGATGTCCGTCTTGTCTGCGCGATTGACGCGTCTCGACGACCGGTTTCCGCGACCCTCGCAGGACATGCGTTGTCGGGTCCCAGCGTCATGCCCAAACGAGGAACTCTTGTCTGGCAACCGCGCCTTGATCCTCAGAGCCGCGACAAGACCCGCTGCGCCTGAATGTTCTGTTTTGCGAAGAACAAGCTGACATTGAGGGCGATCAGACCGAAATGGACCCCGAGATTGACGAGATTGCCTGATGCGATCTTCTGGAGACACATGCTGTGCGGGACCCAGGCCACGCCAGTCCCGGCTTCGGCCAATTGCAGCGCCGCGATGCTGAAGGCTGTTTCAACCGCGATGTGGCCTCCGTGATCGAGCATTGCGCTTTCGCCGCCGTTCCGGTCTACCAACTGCCCGAAGTGACTGTCCTCGGGATACCGGATAATGGCGAACCGGCCTCTCGGTTTGCCGTCGGTCCCTAGCCGGTGGCGCATTGGACCGCCGCAAACGGGAATGAGGGTATCGGGCATCCAGGTCCGGCGACCGATGCTGTCGTCGAAAGGAAGGCGCGGAAACCCCCTCGCCTCGTATATCATCAACAGGTCGGCGTCACCGCGCACGAAAAAAGACAAGCAGTCTTCGCGGTTCATGGTGCGCAAGCGCGTGGTCAAGGCTGGCTCGGCCTCATGCAGGGCGGCCAACGCGTCCGGTGTGATCCTTGCCGCAAGCGCGTGCTGGGTAACGAGCACGAGCCGCCCGCCGCCCGTGCCGCCGTCGCGCAGTCGGGCGCGCAGTGCTTCAATCCGCTGTATCGTCGCGCGGATCTCGGACCTGTTGGCGGCAAGAGCCGGATGCAGATCGATCCGGTTCGCCGACCTGTTCAGCAAGGGGATGCCGACCCAATTCTCGAAATTGCGGATGCGTCGCGAAAACGCCGGTTGGGTCACGTTGCGACGTGCCGCCGCCCGGGTCAGGTTGCCTTCCTCCAGAAGTGCGAGAACATCGTCGAAAAGTCGAGTATCCACCAATCAGCCATACATTTTATACGAGCACCCATAGATAGAAGCATTTTCTTGGCTTGAACAAGGCTGCTAAGCGTTAAAAAACACCTATGGAAAGGCTGCTTGCCATGAACGCAGTTCGTCATGCTTCTTCCGCTCAAACATCGGTTAAGGATCGCTGTGATGCCGTTCGACGCAAGCTGAATGGCTTCCCGCGCGTGTCGCTGGCCCATCTGCCCACCCCGCTGGAACCCATGGACCGGCTGAGCGCGCATCTGGGCGGGCCGCGCATCTGGGTCAAGCGCGACGACTGCACCGGGCTGTCGGGGGGCGGCAACAAGACCCGCAAACTGGAATTCCTGATGGCCGACGCGCTGGCGCAGCGCGCCGATTGCGTCATCACCCAAGGGGCAACCCAGTCCAACCATGCCCGCCAGACGGCGGCGGCGGCGGCGAAGCTGGGGCTGGCCTGCCATATCCTGCTGGAGGACCGGACGGGGTATGTCGACCCCGCCTATACGGACAACGGCAACGTGCTGCTCGACCGGCTGCATGGCGCCACGGTGGACCGCCGCCCCGGCGGCGCCGACATGGCCGCCGAGATGAAGACATTCGCCGAAAGGCTCCGCGCCGAGGGTCACCGCCCCTACATCATCCCCGGCGGCGGCTCGAACCCGGTGGGCGCGCTGGGCTATGTCAATTGCGCGATCGAGTTGCTGACCCAAGCTGCGGAAACGGAGCTTGATATCGACCACCTGGTGCACGCGACGGGCAGTTCCGGCACCCAGGCGGGGCTGGTGGCGGGCCTCGCGGCGGCCGAATCCGATCTCGATCTGCTGGGCATCGGCGTGCGCGCGCCGCAGGAAAAGCAGGAAACCATGGTCCACGACCTTGCACGCCGTACGATGGACCATCTGGGCGCGGGCTTCGAGATCCCGCGCGACCGGGTGCGGGCCAATTGCGATCATGTCGGCCCCGGCTACGGGTTGCCCACCGAGGCGATGCAGGAGGCGGTGCGGCTTCTGGCGCGGCTCGAAGGGCTGCTCTTCGACCCGGTCTATTCCGGCAAGGGGCTGGCGGGGCTGATCGATCTCGTGCAGCGCGGGGAATTCGGCGGCGCGCGTAACATCGCGTTCCTGCACACGGGCGGCAGCGCTGCGCTTTTCGGCTATCCCGATCTTTTCTCGTCGAACTGAAAACCAGACCATCAACAGGAGACCATGATGACGCATCTTCGACATATTCTTGCGAGCGCCGCGGCGCTCGCGACATTCGGCACCGCCGCCGTTGCGCAAGACATCACCCAAGGGCGGCTCGCCGCCATTGCCGAGCGCGGAAGCATCGTGCTGGGGCACCGCGAAAGCTCGGTTCCCTTCGCCTATCTCGACGAGAATCAGGCCCCCATCGGCTACAGCATCGACCTTTGCATGAAGGTGGTCGAAGCGGTCGAGGAAACGCTGGGCACGGATCTGGAGGTGCGTTTCGTGCCGGTCACGCCGCAGACGCGCATCGCCTTGATGGCGAATGGCACGATCGATCTGGAATGCGGATCGACCACCAACAACCTGACGCGGCAGGAGCAGGTCGAATACCTGCCCGTGACCTTCATCACCGGCACGCAGATCCTGACCCGCGTGGACAGCGGCATCAGTGGCATCGACGACATGGAAGGCAAGCGGATCGGTCTGGCGCAGGGCACCACGAACGAACGGGCCATCCAGGCCGAGATGGAGGCCCGCGGGCTCGATATCGACATCCTTCCGGTGCGCGACCATGCAGAGGGGATGCTCGCGCTGGAAACCGACCGCGTCGATGCCTATTCGACCGACCACATCCTGCTGCACGGGCTGATCGCCAAATCGCGCACGCCCGATGAATTCAAGGTCGTGGGCGATTTCCTGTCCTATGACCCCTACGCGCTGATGGTGCCCCGCAACGAAAGCGATTTCGAACTGGTGGGCAAGCGGGCCATGGCAGAGGTGTTCCGGTCGGGCGAGATCGACGAGATCTACGAACGCTGGTTCGGGCCGATGGGCGTGGAACAGTCGGACCTGCTGCGCGCGGCCTTCCGCCTGAACGCTCTGCCGCAGTAAACCGCACGTAGGACGGGGGCCATGCCGCCCCCGTCGTATACCGGCAGCAAGGGCGCATCACCATGGACTATAACTGGAACTGGGGCGTCCTGTTCACGGACCCCTATCTCGGCTGGCTGATCATGGGGGTGCAATGGACCTTTGCCGTGGCGCTGGCCGCCTGGGTGCTGGCGCTGGCCGTCGGCATCCTTGTCGGTGTCGGGCGCACGCTGCCCTCGCGCCCGATCTCGTTGATCTGCACCGCCTATGTGGAACTTTTCAGAAACGTCCCGCTGCTGGTGCAGATGTTCCTGTGGTATTTCGTGATGCCCGAACTGTTGCCCGAGGATACCGGCCGCTGGATCAAGCGCGACATGCCCAACCCGGAATACGTGACGGCGGTGGTCGCGCTGGGCCTGTATACCGCCAGCCGGATCGCCGAACAGGTGCGCGCGGGCATCAACGCCGTGGGCAGCGGGTTGACCAACGCGGCCTATGCCAACGGGTTCTCGGTCGGGCAGACCTATCGCTACATCCTGCTGCCGATCGCGTTCCGGCTGATCGTGCCGCCGATGACCTCCGAATTCCTGACGATCTTCAAGAACTCGTCGCTGGCGCTGACCATCGGGCTGCTGGAATTGACCGCGCAAAGCCAGCAGATCGCGGAATACACCTTCAACGGGTTCGAAGCCTATACGGCCGCCACGGTCATCTACGTGTGCATCGCGCTCATGGCGACCATCGTGATGCAGGTGGCCGAACGCTACACCCGCATTCCCGGCTACATGGGATCGAAGTGATGGGTGATTTCGATTTCGCCGTCATCGCGGGCAACCTGCCGTTCCTGTGGCAGGGCTTGCAGTTATCGCTTCTGCTGACCTTCCTCGCGGTGATCGGGGGCATCTTCTTCGGCACGATCCTGGCGCTGATGCGGCTGTCGGGCATCCTGCCGCTGTCGCTCGTGGCGGGGACCTACGTGAACCTGATCCGGTCGGTGCCGCTGATCCTCGTGATCTTCTGGTTCTACTTCCTTGTACCGCTGGCGCTGGGACGGCCCATCGGGAACTTCTATTCCGCGCTGATCGCCTTCACCCTCTTCGAGGCCGCCTATTTTTCGGAAATCATCCGGGCGGGGATCCAGTCGGTGCGCAAGGGGCAGGTTCACGCGGCGCAGGCCACCGGGCTGAACTACTGGCAGACCCAGCGACACATCGTTCTGCCACAGGCCTTCCGCAACATGATCCCGATCCTGGTGACCCAGGGCATCATCCTGTTCCAGGACACCAGCCTCGTCTTCGTGGTCTCGCTGCGGGACTTCATGACCGTCTCATCCATCATCGCCCGCACCGAGGGGCGTCTGGTAGAAATGTACATCTTCGCCGCCATTGTCTATTTCGCGATCTGCTTCGCGGGATCGCTGTTCGTGCGGCGGCTTCAGAAGGCCAGCACGACATGATCGAGATCGAGAACCTGTCGAAATGGTACGGCGACTTCCGAGTGCTGAACGATTGCAGCACGAAGGTCGCCTCGGGCGAAGTCGTGGTGGTCTGCGGGCCGTCCGGATCGGGCAAGTCCACGCTCATCAAGTGCGTGAACGGTCTGGAACCGGCGCAGAAGGGCCGCATCGCCGTGGACGGGATGGAGGTCATGGCGCGCGGCTCGGATCTGACCACGCTGCGCGCGCGGATCGGCATGGTTTTCCAGCATTTCGAACTTTATCCCCACATGACCGTGCGGGAAAACCTGTGCCTTGCCCAACAGAAGGTGCTGGGCCGCAGCAGGGACGAGGCCGTCGCCAAGGCCGAGGCGCTGCTGGTACGGGTCGGGTTGGCACAGCATATCGACAAGCATCCCGGCGCGCTGTCGGGCGGCCAGCAGCAGCGGGTCGCCATCAGCCGCGCCCTGGCGATGGACCCGATCGCGATGCTTTTCGATGAACCCACCTCCGCACTCGACCCCGAGATGATAAACGAAGTGCTGGACGTGATGGTGGAACTCGCAAGCGAGGGCATGACGATGATGGTCGTCACCCACGAGATGGGCTTCGCTCGCAAGGTGGCCAACCGCGTGGTATTCATGGATGCAGGCGCAATCGTGGAGGACCGGCCCACCGAACAATTCTTCGGCGCACCGGAAAGCAACCGCGCAAAGGATTTCCTGGGCAAGATCCTGAACCATTGAGTGGAACAGTCGAGATCGGCTGATTGGAGGCGTGACGGTCGCACGATGCGCACCCTGTCTCGCGGCATGAAGACCGTGTCATGTCGGCAAAGCCCATCCCTGGTGGCCAAGGTGAACATGAATACTGCGCCGGGCTCCGCTCCGTCGCCGCGTCGGGTCCAGGCGACCACGACGAAGACTGCAGGGCACGACGCCGACCGGAAAATTCGGGCCGGCTGGGGCGTGGTCCGGAGGAAGCCCGAGCAAATGCGCAAGGCGGGCACGTGCCGGATGTCGGACATATGCTTGGGGCGTGTTCTGCAGGTCGTGGCGATTGGCGCACATTCGAGTGCCCAAGGAGCGCACCATCAAACCACGGGGTCAAAAAGCACACGCGCGGCCCCAACCACGTGGCATCCTGATCGCGCGCTCAGGCGCCCTGTTCGTCGTCAATCTGCGCGAGGTTGTTGCGGGCGGCCTGCGCCGTCGGATCCAGCGTCAGCGCCTGCCGGAATGCACGGCGGGCTGCCGCAACCTCGCCTTGTCCATAAAGTGCATTTCCCAGGCCGAACGGCCAAAGCCAGCTTTCCGGCCACCGCGCGGCACCGCGCCGATAGGCGGTTTCAGCGGCGGTGAACTGGCCGACCCGTTCGAGGGCAGCGGCAGCACGAAGCAGCGTCGTCTCGTTGGCGCGGGCGGGATGTTGATCGGCAGGCAGCATGACCATGGCCCAGCGATCGCCACCATCCCAACTTTTCAGGAACGCGCGAAGTGGCATCCGCATCACGTCGCGCTGGCCCGAATGCAGCGTGACGACCTCCCGGTCGAGATCATAGCCCACGACGACGCCGTAATGCCAGACAGGCGCAATGGGCAGGCCAAGGTTCTGGAAGACGATCACGGGGTGGCCCGCCTCGAGCTCGGCCAGAAGGGCGGGGAATGTCCCGAGCGTGACCGCGATCTGCCCATGCCGCCGTGCCGCGCCAAGCATGTCGGCGAGATACGTGCCGCGCGCACCGGGCGTGAAGGACTGCCGCGCGATTTCGGCCTGCGTCACATCCTGTCCCGACCATTGCATCACCATGGCGAGCGATGCGGGGCCGCAGTGGAAATCGGCCTGCCGGATCAGCGGCACATCGGCCACGCCGGCCGTCCGGGTGATTTCGGCCGGCGGCGCGAGGAACGGTTCAGGCGCCGCACAAGCCGTGAGCGCCGCGCCCGCCAGCAAGGCCGGGACGAGACGTCTCAGCGAACGCAGCGGGTGAAATTGAACAGACGCGTCAGGCACAGAAGATCAGTGACCAGAAGGATGATGAAAACCGTTGCGATGGTGCCTGCAACGCTGGCCCCGGCGGAATTGTCCTCCATCTGGGCAATGGTCTTGCGGATCTCGGCGTCGGTCAGCGCGGCGATCCGGGCCTCGGCCTCGGCGGGATCGACGCCCTGACGCACAAGCTCGGCCCGCACATCGTCACGGCGAACCTCGGTCAACAACGCGGCGCGGCTGGTGGCGTCGACGTGGTCCGATATCGCGGTGTCGGTGGAAATCATCTCGGCCCGGGCCGTGCCGACATATTGCGTGGCAAGCACCAACTGGGCCGCGACGCCCAGCGCGACCGCCTGTCTTGCGATGTTCTCGAGGGCCATGGCTTTTCCTTTTTTCTTTCTGTTTCCCTTGACGTCATCCTTTTCCGTAAGTCACGCCATTGCAACATCTTCGGCGATCCATGGCAAAATTTCGCGTCACCCCGATCGCGGGCCAATGCAAGACTCCGCGCCCGTGCCGTGACTATCCCATGATCTGAAAGCCTGTCCCGATCACCTGCGATGTGTCGGCACTGACCGGTGTGGTGTCGCCGTTGCCGCTTGCGACGCGTGAACTTCGCGCGTGGAAAGCGAAGCCGCCCGCGCTGACGGTCCTGCCGCCCCGAAGCGCGGATCTGAACCTTGCGGTCCGCCATGACGGGCCAGTCAGCGTGACAGAAAGCCTGTCGGCAATCACCGGGGCTGCGTCGTGAGGTTCAATAGCGCGTCTCGTCCCGACAGGTCTTTGCCCGGCGAGAGGCGTACGGGCATGATCTGGTCGCGCTGGATGGCCGGCATGCTTCTGTGCTACCAGCTGCCATGATGACCGAAAAACTTGATGAGAGACTGGCCTTGGTACCGGATTGACGTATCCATGGCGCAGACGGGCACGATTTGCGACGCGCTCGGCGTGTGGCGACCGGATGATTGCGCCGTGCTCCGGCAGCGGCTGCGCGGTTCCGGACACATGACGGGCCGGGAGGAGATTGCATGACCGACGACTGGACGCCGCGCCTCGCCCCGGGGCTCGAGGACATCGCCGCGATGGCACGCGCGGCCCGCGCCGCCCTGCCTGAAGCCTATCGTCCGGCGGCGACAGAGGTGTCGCTGCGCGTCGAGGATTTCGCCCCCGACTCAATCCTCCAAGAGATGTCGATCCACGACGCGTTCGGCCTCACCGGGCTTTACGATGGCATTCCGCTGACCGAAAAATCGGTGATGGACCAGCCCCACGGTCCCGACACCATCTGGCTTTTCCGCCGCCCGATCCTCGACGAATGGGCCGATCGCGGCAATGTCGCCCTCGGCGCTCTCGTCGCGCATGTCTACGTGCATGAACTCGCCCACCATTTCGGCTGGTCCGACGCCGAGATCGCCGCCATCGACCCGTGGTGGGAGTGAGCGGACACCTCGCGGTCCTGTCGGTGCCCGGACCCGACCCGCGAACGGCGTCATCCCGGTGCACCAGCCCTCTTTCGCAATCATCGGGATCGACATCGCACGCGCGGAACGGAAAAACGGCCTTCCAACCACCCGCAACGCCGGCGAGGTCGCCATTGCGGATGTCATCCGCGCCGAAGATGGACCCGCTAGATCGACCGCCAAACAGGTGATCCCGGTCGCGTCCGGACCGACGACATGCGGGCCTTACGTCTGCGCAATCCATTGGCCGGTGTGCCTTTGAATGATGCCATGCCCGTCCACCACAAGATGCGATGTCCTGCCCGTGTCGGCATTCAGGCAGTCGTATTCCTCTTCCGCGATGCGCCGAAAGACGAGCGGCAACGGCGTCAGCCGGTCGTTTTCGAGATCCAGCCGTGCCACCATGATCTCGGCCTCGTCGCCAATGCCGAGCTTCAATCGGCGGATCGGCAAGGTCAGGGTCGCGGGCGTGAAGCCGAGATCGATATCCTCGGCGCCTGAGACGGCCGGGGCCGGTGTGCCATTCAACCGCCATGTATTATCGGGCGCCCGGCGCACGAAGATGCGGGATTTCGCACGAATTCTGGCGCGTCGCGTCGTGCCATCTCCCCGGGCACGGATGCGGTATGGCAGGATGTTGCCTTTGGCATCCGTCGACGACCCGTCGATCAGATATCCCCCCTCGGCATCGGCGAAGCGACAGGCGTCATTCCCGGGTTCGTCCTGCCTGACCCATACGACTGCATGTGCTCCTGCGATCATGGCATGTGCTCCCTCTATCCTGATATATTAACACGTCGAGATCTCCGCTGGCTATGAAATGCTGCATTCCGCATGCATGGTAGGGATGCCCGGTTGCATCACGGCATCCTGGGCGGTCGCTGCAAGACAGCTCGGGCCGTTGCTTGCCGGTCGGTCCAGCCGGTCGGATCTCCGCCGCCCCTGCGATCGCCAAGGCGTCTTCACGCTCGACCCCGAGGCAGCGCGCGGGTCGCGAACAGGCAAGACGCGGACAAACCGGTCTGATGCCGGCGCTTCAAATCTTCATGCCCTTTGTCCCACCCAACCCTTGCGTTTGCAGCATGGCGATTGCGGCAACGTTCGCCGAACCGGTAGTTCAGGCGCCCACCTGACCCCTGAATTTGATCCGGCCATTCGACGAGCCGTCAATGAACTTGGCCTGCCCCCACCGATCGCAAACCCTATACACGTGTAGCCCCTGAAATAACGATGGGTGGAAACATCAATTTTGATATGTATAATCTTTTCAATAACCAACAGACGTATACCAAAGGGGAGGTCTGAAAATGAGAAAACTGTCCGCCACACTTATGTCGGCCGCGGTATCGGCGGCCCTCGCGACGGGCGCCTTTGCGCAGGATCAGGTCAAGATCGGCATGATGCAGGGCTTCACCGGCCCGACCGAATCGCTGGTGAAACCAATGGCGCTGGGCGGCGAAATGGCGATCGAGGAGGTGTCGGACAGCGGCATGTTCCTCGGTGGCCGCGAGGTAATCTCGGTCCGCGGTGACAGCACCTGCATCGACGCCGCCGCCGCCACGGCCGCGGCCGAGCGGCTGGTGTCGTCCGAGGGCGTCCAAGGCATCAACGGGGCGACCTGCTCGGGGTCCACCACGGCGGTGCTCAACAACGTCGTGCGCGCCAACGGCATTGTCATGATCTCGCCCTCGGCGACCTCGCCGGCGCTGTCGACGATCGAAGACGGCGGCTATTTCTTTCGAACGGCCCCGTCGGACGCGCGCCAGGGCCAGATCATCGCCGACATACTTGACCGTCGTGGCATCGGATCGGCGGCGCTGACCTACACCAACAACGACTATGGCAAGGGTCTCGCCGACTCGATCCAGGGGGCCTTCGAGGCCAAGGGCGGTGAGATCACCGCGGTGACCGCACATGAGGACGGCAAGGCGGACTACTCGGCCGAGATCGGCACGCTGGCGTCGGCCGGCGGCGAGGTCCTGATCGTTGTCGGGTACCTCGACCAGGGCGGCAAGGGCATCATCCAGGCCTCTCTCGATACCGGCGCCTTCGGCAAGTTCGTGCTGCCGGACGGCATGGTCGGCGCGGCGCTGACCGATCACTTCGGCACCGCGCTGGACGGCTCCATCGGCACCAATCCGGGCACTGACAGCCCGGGCGCCGACATGCTGGCCGATCTGGCCGAGGGCCGCGACTTCAAGGGCGACGACCCTTACGTTCCCGAGGCCTATGACGCCTCGGCGCTGATCCTGCTCGCCATGCAGGCCGCCGATTCGACAGACAGCGCCGTCTACAAGGACCATGTGTTCGACGTCGCCAACGCCCCGGGCGAAAAGATCTACCCGGGCGAGCTTGCCAAGGGCCTCGAGATTCTGGCCGAGGGCGGCGAGATCGACTATGTCGGCGGCACCGCGCTGGAACTGGTCGAACCGGGCGAATCCGCTGGCAGCTTCCGCGAGACGGAGGTCAAGGGCGGCGAATTCGAAACGGTGATGTACCACTGAATGGATCGCCGGGCGACGTCCCGGCTTCGTGGGAACGGTTGGGCACCCTGGGTCCCAGCCGTTCCTTACTTTCCGGCAATCGGGATTGATTGAATGATTACGGTCGAAACCGTCGCCAAGAACTTTGGCGGCATCCGGGCGGTCGACGGCGTCTCGCTGTCGATCGAGAAGGGCTCGATCACGGGACTGATCGGCCCCAACGGGGCCGGCAAGACGACGCTGTTCAACATCATCGCGGGCGTCTTCCCGCCGTCCTCGGGCACCGTCTACCTTGATGGCGAGGATGTGACCGGCCTGCAGCCGCACGAACTGTTCCACAAGGGCCTTTTGCGCACCTTCCAGATCGCGCATGAATTCTCGACGTTGACCGTGCTTGAGAACCTGTTGGTCGTCCCCGGCGATCAGCCGGGCGAGCAGCTGCGCCATAGCTGGTTCAATTTCGCCCGCGTCAGGGAGGTCGAGGCGCAGAACCGCGCGCGGGCGCTGGAGGTGGTCGAATTCCTGGAGATCGACCACTTGAAGGACGAGCTTGCCGGCAATCTCTCGGGGGGCCAGAAGAAACTTCTGGAACTGGGCCGCACCATGATGGTGGATGCCAAGATCGTTTTTCTCGACGAGGTCGGGGCCGGCGTCAACCGCACCCTGTTGAAGACCATTGCCAAATCCATCCAGCGGCTCAACGAGGAACGCGGCTACACCTTCTGCCTGATCGAGCACGACATGGATTTCATCGCGCGCCTCTGCGACCCCGTCATCGTCATGGCAGACGGCAAGCTGCTCACCGAAGGAACCATCGAGGAGGTCAAGAACAACGAGGAGGTCATCGAGGCCTATCTCGGCACGGGCCGCAAGCGCGAGCGGAAGGCGCCGGCATGAGTTTCCTGAGCGCGACCGGCATGACCGGCGGATATGGCGGTGCCGACATCATCCATGATTGCACTATCACCGTGGAGCAGGGCGAAATCGCCGTGGTGGTCGGCCCGAACGGTGCCGGCAAGTCGACGGCGATGAAGGCGGTCTTCGGCATGCTCGCGCTGCGCGAGGGCACGGTCACGCTGGACGGCCGCGACATAACGGGCCTCGCGCCGCAGGATCGGGTGCCGCAAGGCATGGCCTTCGTCCCGCAGAACCGCAACGTCTTCGTCTCGCTGACCGTGGAAGATAACCTCGAGATGGGGGCGTTCATCCGCAACGACGACGAGATCGAGGACACGAAGGAGCAGGTCTTCAGCCTGTTCCCGATACTGGCCGAGAAACGCAACCAGCCGGCAGGCGAGCTCTCCGGCGGGCAGCGCCAGCAAGTGGCGGTCGGGCGTGCGCTGATGACGCGCCCGGACCTGTTGATGCTCGACGAGCCGACAGCCGGCGTCTCGCCCATCGTTATGGACGAGCTCTTCGACAAGATCCTCGAGATCGCCCGGACCGGCGTTGCCATCCTGATGGTCGAGCAGAACGCGCGTCAGGCGCTGGAAATCGCAGACCACGGCTTCGTCATGGTCCAGGGCCGCAACCGTTTCACCGACACGGGCGAAGCGCTTCTGGCCAACGAGGACGTGCGCCGGTCCTTCCTGGGGGGTTGAATGGAGATTCTTAACGCACTCGCACTGTTCGCCAACTTCGTCGTCGTTCCGGCGACGGCCTACGGCGCGCAGCTGGCCCTTGGGGCGCTCGGCGTCACGATCATCTTCGGGATCCTGAAATTCGCCAACTTCTCGCATGGCGAACTGATGTCGTTCGGGACCATGATCACGATCCTCGTAACATGGGTCCTTCAGGATATGGGCGTCGGCATCGCCCCCTTGCCGACCGCGCTGCTGGCCCTGCCGGTGGGTATATTGGCGGCGATCGGGGTCGCGTTGCTGACGGACCGCATGGTCTTCCGCTTCTATCGCCGGCAGCGGTCCAACCCGATCGTCTTCGCCATCGTCTCGGTCGGGGTGATGTTCGTGCTGGCCGGGCTGATCCGCATCACCATCGGACCCGCGGACCAGAGTTTCGCAGACGGCCAGCGATTCATCATCGGCGCGTTCGAGTCGCAAGCACTGCTTGGCCTCGACGAGGGCATCGCCATCAAGCAGACCCAGGTGATCACCGTCGTCGTCGCCCTTGTCGTGGTCGCCTGGCTGTTCTGGTTCCTGCAGAAGACGCGCTCGGGCAAGGCGATGCGGGCCTATTCGGACGACGAGGATCTCGCGCTGCTTTGCGGTATCAATCCCGAGCGCGTGGTGATGATCGCCTGGATCATCGCCGCAGCACTCGCGACGATCGCGGGCACGCTCTACGGTCTCGACAAGACCTACAAGCCGTTCATCTTCCTGCAGATCCTGCTGCCGATCTTCGCCGCAACCATTCTCGGCGGTATCGGTCAGCCGGTGGGCGCGATCCTGGGTGCCTTCATCGTCGCCTTCTCCGAGGTGATGGTGACCTACGCCTACAAGAGGTTCCTGGCCTATCTCGGCCCCGAGGGCTGGGCCCCGGACGGCCTCGTCCAGCTCTTGTCGACGGACTACAAGTTCGCGGTCTCCTTCATCATCCTGGTCGCGGTCCTGCTGATCCGGCCGACCGGCATCATCCGCGGGAAAGTGATATGACGCAGAGGGTTCTGCTTCTTTACGGCCTCATGGGCCTGGTGCTGATCATGGTCGGCTTCTATCAGAGCTGGAACGTCGCCTTCGGAATCTTCAATCTTTGCGTCATCTCCGCGGTGATGGCACTCGGCGTCAACATGCAGTGGGGCTATGCAGGCCTCTTCAATGTCGGCGTCATGGGCTTCACGGCGCTGGGCGGGCTGACGGCGGTGCTGGTCTCCATGCCGCCGGTCACCGATGCGTGGGCCGTTGCCGGCGGCGACCTCGCGTTGTCGCTCCTGAGCCTTGTCGCCACGGTGGCCGCCATCATCTTCGCGCGGCGCGCGGTCCCGAAGGCACTCAAGCTGCCAGTGACGCTGGTGCTGCTGGTGGCCGGCTATTTCATCATTGGGCAGTTCTTCCGCCCGGCGACCGACGCGATCGAAGCGATCGACCCCGCCTTGACCGGCTATCTCGGTGGTGCCGGGCTGCCGGTGCTTCTGGCCTGGCCGATCGGCGGTCTGGTCGCGGCCGGGGCGGGCTGGTTCATCGGGCGCATCGCGCTGGGGCTGCGCGCCGACTACCTGGCGATCGCCACGCTGGGCATTGCCGAGATCATCATCGCCGTCATCAAGTACGAGGAATGGCTGTCACGCGGCGTGAAGAACGTCACCGGCATCCCGCGCCCCGTCCCCTACGAGGTCGATCTGGTCGAGCAGGACTGGTTCATAGGGCTAGCCAATGTCTTTGGCGCCGCGGACCTGTCCGATGCCGCCAGCCTCTTCGTCAAGCTGTGCTACGCGGCGCTGTTCATCGCCGTGCTGGCGATCATCATGTGGTTCGCCGAACGCGCATTGCGCTCTCCTTGGGGACGAATGATGCGCGCCATCCGCGACAACCGCGACGCCGCCGCCGCCATGGGCAAGAACGTCAAGGCGCGTCATCTGCAGACTTTCGTGCTCGGCTGCTTCACCTGCGGCGTCGCGGGCGCGATGCTGACCACGCTCGAGGGTCAGCTCACGCCGACGAGCTATATCCCGCTCCGGTTCACCTTCCTCGTGTGGGTGATGGTGATCCTGGGCGGGTCCGGGAACAACTGGGGCGCCGTGCTGGGCGGCTTCATCATCTGGTTCCTCTGGGTCGAGGCCGAGCCTTTTGGCAACTGGTTCATGGCGACGGTGACGTGGCCACTGGGGGAAGACTCCGATCTCGCGCAGCACCTCGTCGGCGGGGCGGCATATATGCGCTACCTGATGATGGGGACGATCCTGCTTGTCGTCATGAGGTTCGCGCCGAAGGGCTTGATACCCGAACGGTAGCCTCGGATCGCCGACCGGCTGTCCCGACCCGGCGTCTCGCCGGGAAGCACGTTCAGGGCGCCAGCCACTTTGGTCTGGTCGGCTGAACGCCGGTGCTGCGACCGACCCGGAGCAAATGTTTCCGCAAGTGCATCGCGCGGCTTTTTCCACGAGGCGGTCGTCGTCGGTGAAAACCTTTCCGCGGCTTGCCTGAACGGCAGGCTATCTCGCCGGGCAGTTGTTATGATTTATTGCTGCGTGGCAGCAGGAATGTCTCTCAGAGCGCGCGCAGCGAGGAGTTGAGGCTTCTGGTTTGGGCTCTGAGCCGGCTTTCGTCGCATACGACACGAAAGGACGCTGTCGGGAAACGGACCAAATCTTGCCAAGCTCGCTCACTGCGCATTCCCAGAAGGTTTTTCGATGCGGGCCGCGGCGCGACGTGGGCGGCCGGGAGGTGGCGGCACGCGTTGACAAACCTCGGAAGGAGGAAGCCGCGGTGGTCTTGGATCAGGCTATGGGGAAGTGTTCGAACGGTCGGGGCGGCGGCTGCATCCGTGGCGGTCCACGGGGCGTGGGCGCGATATCCGGACGCGGCTGGATCGGCATCACCCCGCGCGGCGCTTGCGAGAGCGCCAGTGTCAGCCAGACATCCCTGCTGCCGCCATGGCTGACGCTACTGCTGGTTTCCGGCCTCATCCTCGCCAGCTGGCTGCGCGAGGGACGGCGTTGAGGTGGCGACAACTCTACTGGATAATTGTCCGAGGAGAGTTTGAATCGTCCGATTTCCTTGGCCAATCAAGCGCTACTTCGCTTATTGAAAAACCCAAAAGAACATGTATAAATCAATTATATTCAATGATTTTGGTCCCTTGAGAAAGGAGGATACCAGTTTCTCTGTTAACTTTTTTCAAAATCTGGGAAGTAAATGATGTCAGACAAATTATTATCAAGAGCTTGTACATCCGACAAGGAGAGCCGCAGAGCGGAAACAGAAAGAGGTTCGGTAGCCGGATCAAGAAACTCTCAGATACCTACCGCAGTTTTTGACAACGAGCAGATCTATTTGTTCCATGCCGGATGATCACATAGCCCCTCGGCGATCTGCCCTTTTCATGGCAAGATTGGTCNATACCTACCGCAGTTTTTGACAACGAGCAGATCTATTTGTTCCATGCCGGATGATCACATAGCCCCTCGGCGATCTGCCCTTTTCATGGCAAGATTGGTCCTTAGGGTCTGGACTCATAGCCAGTAGATGACGGTTGCGGCGAGTGCGATTGCTGAGAGGAAGACCTTCGGGCATCGGTCGTAGCGTGTCGCGACACGTCGCCAGTCCTTGAGCCTGCCGAACATGATCTCGATCCGGTTGCGACGTTTGTACCGGCGCTTGTCGTATTTCACGGTGGTCTTGCGCTGGTTGCGGCCCGGGATGCAGGCGCGTATCCCTTTGTCTTCCAACGCTTCTCTGAACCAGTCGGCGTCATAGCCGCGGTCCCCGAGCAGCCAGTCGAC
>NZ_JBAPKY010000064.1:0-15996 GCF_037083785.1 Roseovarius sp. D22-M7 | reverse complement strand
GACGTGGATGGCGGCGGTGACGGTTTCGTCCCCCTCGTCTATATCCGCGACGGTCGGGGTCTGGACGCCCAGGACCTCTGGACCGGGGACGATCTACTGATCACTTTTTGACGATACCGGGGTGGCGTCCGTTCATGGGCGCCGCCTCGGACAGCGCGCGGTCGAGCGTGTCGCGCTCTTGTGCCACGCGCCGGTCGTCCCAGGCCTGCACCTTTGCCGCGGCCCGCAGGACACGATCCTTGAGAACCGAGTCGCAATCATCCAGATCGCCGCACTCTGCAAGGTTTGTTCGCCGGATGATGGCGTCGGCGAGTGTCATGGCCATCTCTTTTTCGAAGGCGTCTCGCATCCGCGCCTCCAGCACCCGGTCCGAGCCCGTGTCGACCAACGCCGGAGCGACCTCGGGCAAGGACGTTCGGAAGGAGACCGCCGGATCAGCCGGCTGCGTGTCGAGCTGACGACCGGCACGGGTGATCGCGCGTTCCGCGATGAGGCGCGCGGTCGTGTATTTCACGCCGACCACGCTGATGAGCCCGCCGACGCCGTCCGCCTCGGCATGATCGATGAGCGTTCCGCGTGTCATGCGCCGAACCCTGTTCGGGCCGTCATCGACATCGGCCGGTATCAGACCCTGATGAACCCACAGGACATCCTGCGCCGCGAGGGCGAGAGCCGGGGCCGCCTCGCTGATCTCCGCAAGGAAATGCCGGATATCCACCGGATCGCGCGCGGTTGCATCCGGTGCGGGCGACTCGTGGGTGCCGATGATCGTCCGGCCCTGCCAGGGTGTCAGAAAGAACATGCGGCCGCCCCGGTCCACGATCGCGTCCGAGCGGCCGCGACTGACGACGCCTTTCGCGGTCGCTTCCGCGGGCCGGTCGATCACAAGGTTGGTCGCGCGCGCGAAGCCGGGGAAACGACGCGCAGCACCCGGGATCGCACCGTCGGCGAGCCGTGCGGTCGCCGCGCCCGAGCAGCAGACGGTCACGCCTGCGCGGACCGTGCCTTCGTCCCCGGTGAAAACCCCCCGCATCCGGGCGCCGGTGATCGCATCGCCCTCACGGGTCAGCGCTACGGCCTCGACATGGTTGGACAGTATCGCCCCGGCATCGAAAGCGCTGCGCAACACGCTCATGTGCAGCCGGTTGATATCCTCGATCTGCCCGTCGCGCCAAACCCCCCCGCCTGTCAGCCCGGCCGGGGCGAGATCGCCGAGCCTGGCGCATGCGGTTCGTGCCGACACCACCCCGGTGCCGCCATATCCCGGACCGCGCAGTCCCGCCGAGGCGACCGTGTAGAGCGCCGCGGCCGCGGCAAAGGCAGCTGGACCCCGGACACCGTGGCCGAACAGCGGAATGATGAACTCCATCGGGTGGACGAGCTGTGGCGCGGCGGCCTGCCAGAAGGCGCGTTCCCGCGCCGAGGCCCGAAGCCGCCCCGGATCGAGATGCTGCACATACCGGATCCCGCCATGCATCACCTTGAGCGAATTGTGCGATGTCGCGCCGCCGAAATCCGCCCGCTCGACCAGCGCGACGCGCAGGCCGCGCAAGGCGGCCTCTCGCGCGGTCATCATCCCGTAGATACCGCCACCGATGACGAGGATGTCGAACGGCTCGGCGGCAAGGTCGGCGATCGTTGCGCGTTTCACGCCACATCCCCTGCATGCTTTGCCCGCTGCAAGGCCAGTTGAGCGCGCAGCGCGGCGATCACCGTCATCCTGGTCCCGAAGACAGGCGGTTGATGGCGCAGCCCGTGAAGCCGGGCCACGAGATCCGCGGCGGGGTGATCGCGGTCCAGCGCACCTTCGAGCAGGAATCCGAAGCTTCCGACGGTGACCTCACTGCCTGGTATCGGCAGGGGGTCGGTTCCCGGCAACACGATATATCCGCGCCCCTCACGAAAGAGTTTCGGCGCGGGCCAGGGCTTCGGGCGCCCCTTGTTGTCACCCAGCATCAGCCCCGGACCCCCGCGATGGATCCGGTCGGCGACAAGGCGTCCGCGATGGCCAAGCCATTTGCCCAATCCCCAAGGCAGCACCGCGGGAACCCCGGCCTCTTGCACCGCCGCAAGCGTGTCGTCCAGTGACTGGCCATCGGAAAACCTGTCACACGTGGCGAGGGCGAGCACTTCGAGCCGTTCCGAGGTAACGATCTGCCGCCCCGAGATGATCTGCAAACGGCTGGTCCCGCGCCGCGCCACGATCGCGGCGGGATCCGCGGGCAGCCGTTCGATCGTCCAGCCGGGGACCTCGCGGTGGCCGGCACGCATCTCGGCAAAAGCGTTGGTCCGGGCGGTTTCGGTCAGAAGAAGGCAGGGATCGGCCCCTTCTCCTGCCAGTCTGGCGATGTTGCGCGCCGCGGCATCCAGCAGAGTTCCCGGATCGGCGCGCGGGTGAATGTGAACATGCCCGTCGATGGCCGTGACCCTTTTCATTTCATCCTGCCCTGTCCCATACCCATTGCCTTCATAATCATGCTGGCAACGAAAAGATCAATTGCACTCGATTCGGTCACGGACAATACTGTTGTCGTTCGGGTCGGACACCAGACACAGGAGCCCTGTCATGGCGCATGTGACAGTCGACCACACGATCGGCCCGACGCTGCGCATTTCGCCGCAAGTGCGGGACTTTCTGGTCTTCACGATCTGGTCGATGGTGACATTTGTCCAGTTCCGCGGCGATGAACTGCTGCTTTATCCCCTGGCGCTTTATTACGCCTACAGCATCTGGCGCGATCAGAACAGGATCGTTCCGCTTCTGGCACGGGCATGGGTCGTGCTGCTCTTTCCGACCTGGTGCCTGATCTCGGTGCTCTGGGCCGTGGATCCGGTCGATGCGTTCAAGCACGCGCTCTACCTGTTCCTGACGCTGATCATCTGCTTTCAGGTAGCCGCGACACTCAGCGCGCGGCAGATCATGCATGCGGTCTGCATCGCTGCGAGCGTCATTGCACTCGTCCATCTGTTCGTCGCGTACGGGCTCGGCCGTGGCGACCTGGGAATCTTCCCCTCGAAGAACACGATGGGCAAGACCATGGTGATCCTCTGGGTCGTCACTTTTGCGGTATTCCTCGATCCCGGCACGAGGTGGCTTTTCCGGCTGTCATCCCTCGGAATGGCGAGCATCGCCGCCTGGCTGGCCGGTGCCAGCAACTCCGCCACTGCCGTGCTTCTGGTGCTGGCTTCTGCCCTGCTGCTGATCGCGGGCGCCGTCATCCTTCGCGGGGGCCTGCTGCGCGCCAGCCGGCTTGCGATACTGTTTTTTTCGCTCGGCTTGGTGCTGAGCGCTGCATTGGCAATCCTGCCCTATCAGCAGGTCGAACCTGTCGACGCGGTTCTGTCCCACTTCAACAAGGACAGCACGCTGACAGGGCGAACGGTCCTGTGGCAATATGCGGAAAACGAGATCCGGGAGCATCCATTGCTGGGTGTCGGTGCAGGCGGCTTCTGGCGCTACCAGGAGTCGCCGCTTGTCCAGAAGATATATTTCGAGTTTTACAAAGGGCCTTGGGATAACTTCAATTTTCACAACAGCTACTACGAGATCGCCGTTCACCAAGGGCTGATCGGCCTCGGCATCATGATGCTTGCGCTGTCGTGGGGCGTCTTCATGATCGGTCGCTGGGCGATCACTGATGGGTCAATGCCGGCGATTTACATCTTCTCATACATGATGCTCGTGCTTGCCCGAACAATGACGGAAGCCGATTTTCTGAAGCCATTCGTCCTGTTCCACATGATTTTCTGGATCGGAGCAATCAAGGCTCTGCAACGTCGGATCACGCCGGAGTAACCCGGCAGCATCATCCCGAACGTACCGGACCCCCGCGGATCAGTACGACGCGCTCTCGGATCCCGGACTTTTCCGGTCTTCGTACTGACATGGAAGGATCGTGTTGCACAAAAAGGTGGCCAGACCGACCATCACCGGGGCCGTAAGGAAGAACGCGCAGACCGCCACCCACCAGGCCGCTCCTGAAAAGAGGAGCGCTGCCGTCATCGTGACCGCGAAAATGGGGGCACCGACGATCAGGTGTTTCATGGCATGTACCGATCAGAGTGATATTCCGGATGTGCCGCACAGCTTGGACCCATAGTGTCGAGACCGAATGTTAAGGAAAGGTTACGATGGGTGGGGTTTTCGGCCGGCCTTGTTCCGAAGCTTTCCGTCTTGTCGGGCTGACGAGATTCCGACGAGAGCGTATTGGCATCCATCACCCTTGATTTGCCCACTACGCAGACAATCGTGCCGGTCGATTTCGATGCAAGAGACGCGTTCCCGATATTCGATCCGAAGTACACCCGGCATTCCTTGTCTTCATGACATCCACGGCAAGAGCCTTGCAAAGGCGAACATCCCATCGATACACGTTCCAAATTCGGATAGGATATGGCTTCCGTACGATTTTGGATCGCTGAGCAAACCCTGTCTCCTGATCTCACTGATCCAGAAGTGACTTTCACGGAAACAGTACTGACAACGCAAACCAACTATAGCTAAAAATGCTACCTGAGGTTGCGGGCGGATTCAATGCACAAAAAGCATGATCCAGAGTCGATGTTCGGGAAGTGGCGATAAATTGCTCAGTAACCGTTGCGGTCTCGGCAAATTATTGCCGCTGTGCGAAGGATAATCGACAAATCGCTCCGGAAATTCCAGTTCTTGATATACACTTCATCAAGCGCAACGCGTTTGGCATAATCGATGTCGTTGCGACCCGAAACCTGCCACAGACCGGTAATGCCCGGACGCGCTTTCATGTAGGCATGGTCGAACCCGTAATGTTCACGGATCTCGTCTTCGGTCACGGGGCGTGGACCGACAACGCTCATCTCTCCCGCAAGCACATTGAAGAACTGAGGCAATTCGTCCATGCTCGACTTGCGTAGCCACGCGCCCACATACGGGACGATCCGGGGATCGTTCTTCAGCTTCCGGGTCTGGGCGAACTCGGCGGCCGCGTCTTCGTCCGATGCGAGAAGGGCCTGAAGGCGCTCTTCGGCATCCTCGACCATCGTTCGGAATTTCAGGCACCGAAACCGGGTTCCGCCGAGACCGACCCTTTCATGGGCAAAGAATATCGGGCCACGGGAATATACCTTCAACCCGATCATGATGAGGATGATCGGAACAAGAAAAGTGAGGATCGCGAAAATCGCGAACACGATGTCCAGTGCGCGTTTGGGACCGCCACCAACGGCCTGTTCGGGGCCTCTGTCAAAGTCGGCGCTCTGACGAGGCTCGCTCACAGCATCCGCAAGGACGCATGAAGACTGATCAAAAACATGCATGACGTGCTTTGGCTTATCGTTTTTCAAGGTCTTGTCCAAACCGTACACTCTGGAAACCGTCAAACCGTGCTCGCTCATCCGCTTTCACCTCGAAATAATCTCATGATCCATCAATTGCATCTCGCCAGAAATTGTCGGATTCCACCCGGATCATGAAACGTTAATACATCATTAAGTATGTCATATTTGCCTTTCAGATCAACTCTCGCAGCACAAAGAAGCCATGAATGTTCGGGGGTGGGTTAACACGCACGCATGAAATCGTCTTATGGGAGTGCGAAGAAAAACGCATTCTCTTTTGAGTTGTAGTATCGACCTGAAACATAGACCGAATCACCTCGAGACACGATATCGGGTTTGCCGCGCACCCGGCGAAGGCTTCAGGGCACGGGGCGTGCGTCCGAAGTGCCGGAAGGCGATTCGGCCAGCTGCCTCTTGAAATCTGGTGTCGCGTCGAGAACCCGATAGACGCAGAACGGATGATCCCTGCTCTGGATTTCTGGAAAAAAGAGGTGGCCCTGCGGCCTGCATGCCCGTCACACCCCGCGGGACTGGCGCGCCGCGTCCCTTTGCATTCACGCGGCGCCCTCGCCGGATCGACGTGCATGTTTTCTTCACGACACCCGCCACGACGCGGTTTCCATTCACGCCCGCTTCCCCGTGGGCAAAGGTGTGCTCGCCGTCGGATCGCGAACGGGCCGCGATCCATCCGGACCAGGCGCATGGG
Organism: Roseovarius sp. D22-M7; assembly: GCF_037083785.1. Classification (NCBI taxonomy): domain Bacteria; kingdom Pseudomonadati; phylum Pseudomonadota; class Alphaproteobacteria; order Rhodobacterales; family Roseobacteraceae; genus Roseovarius; species Roseovarius sp. D22-M7. Next base: position 9,974 of record NZ_JBAPKY010000064.1, on the reverse strand, counting down.
CCCGGGCGCCGCTCCTCGAGGCAAGCGGAGCCGATATTTGCGAAATGCCGGGCTAAAGGCGTGTTACATCTCGTTTTTGTCGTGGTGTATGCAAAACGGGGTTATACAATCCGCTATATACGGAATGTCGAAGAAGGCTGTCCCATGAGCTCAGATTCCATGCTGCGTCCAGAGCGGTCTCCGCAAGGCGGTTGCCTCGATGCGCCGGCAGGGCACGATCTGGTGCCCCCTGATGAAGACGGACATGCCGCAGCCCGGCAGGTCGCGGTCATGCCCCGAGACCGGACCGTGTCCGATGATGGATCCAACCCGGCCATGACCATGTCGGCCAGACAGACCCCTGTCGATCCTCCGGGGGATCCGGGGCTTCGGCCAGAGCAAGTTCTCGTGGCCATTCCCGCCCTGAACGAGGCGCGGCATGTCGAGCGATGCCTTGCATCGCTGATGGAGTCGGATCCTTTCTGCGAACGGGTCCGATTTGTCGTGGCCGATGGCGGCAGCACCGACGGGACGCGCGAAATCGTCCATGCCCTGGCCCAAAAACACCGAAACCTGGTCCTGCTGGACAATCCCGAAATGCTGCAATCGGCCGGTATCAATCGCGTCGTCCTCGACCTGTCCGGGCCAGATCACCGGATCCTCGTGCGCTGCGATGCGCATGCGCGATATCCGAAGGGATATGTGCGGCGTGTCGCCGAGTCTCTTGCGGCCCGGCCCGAGGCGGCCTCGGTGGTCGGGGTGCTCGATTCCCGGGGGCATAACTGCTTTCAACGGGCCAGCGCCTGGGTGGTCGACACGCCGTTGGGGTCGGGAGGATCGGCGCATCGGGGCGGCACACGGTCAGGATGGGTCGATCATGGCCATCACGCCGGGTTTCGCCTCGAATGGTTCCGCCGGCTGGAGGGGTACGATCCCGATTTCAGCCATAACGAAGACGCCGAATACGACGTAAGGCTGGCAAGGGCGGGCGGCAGGCTCTGGCTCGATGACGATCTCCGGACGGACTACGTCATGCGCCCTACGCCCCGCGCGCTCTGGGGCCAGTACTGGCGCTACGGCAAGGGCCGCGCCCGGACGGTATTGAAACACCGGCTGCGCCCGCGGCTGCGCCAAATTGCGCCGGCCCTGTCGCTGATCCTTCAGGGGCTGTGCCTCCTGATCGCGCCGTTCTGGCCTCCAGCGCTCGGGTTGCCGGTGCTCTACCTCGCCGTCCTCGCCGCGATCTCGATCGTTGCGAGCGTGCGGATGCGGAGCCTGTGCGGATTGTGGGCCGGGGTGGCGCTGCTGATCATTCACACGGCCTGGGGGGCGGGCTTCATCCGGGGCCTCGCAAGGGGACGCGACGGGGCATGACGGTCGTGGCGGTCACGCTGTGCACGTTCCGCAGGCCGGAAGTGGCGGACACGCTGCGGTCGCTCTTCGCGCAACAGCTGCCAGAGGGCCTGCACCTGAAGATCATCGTGGCCGACAACGACGTGGCCCCGAGCGGCCGGACCGCCGTCGAGGCCGCCGCCGCGGGGGCGCCGTGGCCCGTGACACACATCCACGCACCCGACCGCAACATATCGATCGCGCGCAATGCGGGACTGGAAGCCGCGGGCGAGGCCGACTGGATTGCCTTTCTCGATGATGACGAGGTTGCCGAACCCGACTGGATCGCCCGGCTGATAGGCTGCGCGTCGCGGACCGGAGCGGATGCGGTCTTTGGCCCGGCCATCGCGGAGTACGGCCCCGAGACCCCGGCATGGATCCGGATGCGGGATTACCATTCCAACCATCCCGCGACGAACGCCGGTGCCGTCATCACGGGGCACACCTGCAACGCGCTGCTGCGGTGGCGCGGCACGGCGTGGCGCGGCGCGCGCTTCGATCCCGCCCGGGGGCGGTCGGGAGGCGAGGACACCGCCTATTTCCTGGAAGTGCACCGCCACGGGGCACGTTTCGCGATCTGCCAGGACGCCATCGTCCGTGAAGCGGTTCCCGCGCAACGTCTTTCGTTTCGCTGGATCGCCCGGCGGAAATACCGATCCGGCCAGAGTTTCGCGGCATCGGCCCAAGGGTCGCCAGCCCGTCTGCGGCTCGCCACGACCGCCTGCGGAAAGGCGACACTCTGTGCGGCAGCGGCTGTCGTGACGGTGCCGTCGAAGGAACACCGCATTTACTGGGTTCTCCGCGGAATACTACACGTGGGCGTGGTAGCGGGGTGTTTGAATCTGCGGCAGACCCATGTCTATGGGTCCTCAGCTCCCTGACACGGTGTCGGCCGGTCTCTTCACCAGCCGCGCGCACAGGATCGCAGGGTCCCCGACCTGCTTTCTCGGATTTGCATCCTTGATGCTTCCATAAACATTATGGTCGGCTCGGATAGCGTAGATGACTTGGTAGATAACGTCGCACTGCTCGAAATCTGCCAGGATATCCTCGCGCAGAGACTGGGGTTCCGTCACGGTCGCGGGGTGATCAATCTCGACAATCAGCAGCAAATCGCCACCCGGTGTCAGCACGCGCTGGATTTCGGCCACGGACGAGGCGACATCCTCGACATGATCGAGCGCGTTGAAGATCGAGATGACGTCGAAGCGGGCGTCCTCGAACGGCAGGCTCTCGCTGCCCGAGCGGACATATTTCATCGACTGGCGGCCGCCGTTCAGTTCCACGTAACGATCGGCCAGCGGATCGACGCCGACCCGTTCCGCGGCGCCCGTAGCCCATTCCAGGCTCCCCAGCGGCCCACAGCCGATATCCAGAATCTTCTTTCTGGTGAAATAGTTTTCGTCCAGTGAAAAAAGATCGGTGAACCGGGATTTGAAATGACCATTGTAGAACTCGCCGTTCGAGGCCTTGAGCACCCTCCGCCAGTACCACAGTTCGGCTTCTTCCTTGAACCGAGTCTGGATGCCCTTGGGAGACACTGACAGGACGCCTCCCACGACACGACGGATAATGTTCATACAAATTCCTTTCTTTTACAGCAGTCGCCTATATTGGCGAAGAGGTTTTCCGTTCGGTCAGTAATAAGTGCCGATTTCCTTGCTGGAGGCAAAGTTGAAGACCGAGATCCGGCTCGCCACGTCGAACCGGCCGAGCTTGCCGACGGTCACCCGGACATCATCCATGTGGCTCATGCGCGGGACGACCATGATGACCGCATCGGACTGCTGGATCAGCGGTAGCGCATCGGGGCCGTTGAGCAGCGGGGCCGTGTCGAAGACGATGACTTCGAAGCGGGCCTTGAGTTCCGAGATCAGGGGGCCAAGCGTCTTGGACAGTAGCACCGCTCCGGGGTCGGCGACGCCGCCCTTGGCCGTTATCACGCGGAGCTCCGACTCCGGATCCTTGTGCAGGGCGACATCCAGAGGCTGGGGCCATGACACAAGAAGATCGTGCAGATCCGAGCTCTTGCCGAGAGACAGAAGATCCGCCACGTCGCCGCGACGGAGATCGGCATCGACCAGCACACATGACCGGCCCGCGCGGCAGAACGACCGCGCGAGATTGATCGCCGTCGTGGTCTTTCCGGCCTCTGCAAGCGGCGACACGACCGACACTATGGTGGGTTCCGAGAGAAGGACCATATTGCGCAGCGTCCGCACCGCTTCGCCGAGCGGCGACTGGCCGGAACGCAGGGCCGCACCGAGGGGGGCGGCGCGTCGGAAAAGGCGCCAGACGCTCGGCATAGGCACAACAGTGAAATCCGGAAGCAGGCGTTCCAGTTCGGCCGTGGTCTTTATACGATTCCGGGCAAGATGATGGACAAACACCAGAGCCAGGCCGAGGAACCCCCCGGCCAGCCCTCCGAGCGCCGCCGACAGCTTCTTGTCTGGCGCGAACGGTGCAGGGGGCGGGTTGGCGTACTCGATGACCTGGGCGTCCCCTTCCTGAGCCTCGACTTCCCTGGTTTCCGTGAAACGGTCGAGAAAGGTTTCATAGACGGCCCGGGCCGCGTCCTGTTCCCGCTCGAGCTGAGACAGGCGGACTTCGCGCTCGGCTTGCAGGATCGACCGCTGTTCCAACGCCCGCAACTCCTCCTGCAGCGAGGCGACGCGCCTGGAGCTGAGTTCGGCCATTCGGGCACGATTGTCCCTGAGGCGCATGACCTCGTTGGTGAGGCTGGTTTCGAGGCGGTCGATCTCGGAATACACCTCTCGCAATTGCGGAATGTCTTCTCCGAACTGCGACGTCAGACGCACCGCGCGCTCTCTCAGCCCGGCCAGCTCTTCGAGAAGCCCGTCGAGGACCGGCGACGAAAACAGTCCGGCCGCGGCAAGGGCCCCATGGTCCTCGATGATGCCGTCGATGCCCTGAAGATCAGAGGTGAGTTCGGCGTTTTCCGCCTTGGCGGCACTCAGGCGCGTCGACAGGTCGTTCAACTGCTGCTCGAGCTGAGAGCGGCTGCCGAAGCCTTCGGCGAGGTTCTGGCTGCGGAACTCGATCACGGCGCGTTCGGCCGTCTCGAGCCGTTCACGCATTGCCTCGAGCCGGGTCTCGAGCTCCGAGGTCACGCGTGAGAGGACGCTGAATCGTCGGTCGATCTTGTCGTCGAGATAAAGGTCGACAAGCGTGTTCGGCACGGCGGCGGCCAACAACCGGTCGGTCGAGACATAGCGGACCACCAGGAGATTGGAGCGGCCTTCCTGGCTGACCTTGAGGTTCGACGCAAGAACCCCCGCGTAATCGGCCTGCGTGCCAAGGAGTTTTTTCCCGGTCATGGCCGCATTTCTGACCGGCGATGCCTGACCGTTCCGGGGGGCCTCGGTCGAGGGGGCCTCGGGGCTCATGCCGAGGGCAAGCTTGACCATGCCCACAGCCCAGTCGGTGGCCTGTTCCACAGGGCCCGGCCCGTCCTCTTGCGGGACCAGGGCGGGGTTGAATTCGGGATGGCTGTCGAGATCGAGATTCTGGCTCACCTGGGCCAGCAAGCGCGTCGATGTCAGGATTGCGATCTCGCCGGAAATCGCGGCGGAATCGAGCCGGATGTCGGGAAACATCGCCCCCATCGCGTCGTCGACCTGGCTTTTCTGGCCGAGCAGAAGCCTGGCCGAGGACATGTAGGACGGTGTGACTTGCAGAACCAGCACCACCGCGATCAGCGTGCCGATGAACCCCCCGCCGGCGATGACCCACCACCCGCGCTTCATGATACCGAGGATCTGACCGAAATCCACCACCAGATCCCTGGATTTCTGTGCCTCCTCCGGTTGCGTGGACGCATATGACGATGTCGTGAACGTATTCATCTTTCGGGCCGTCCGTGTGCATGGCCCTGATCCGGGGCGATCGTCGATGTCGCGACAGGCGCGACCGGTATCGTGACCGCGTCTTGCGGCCTCCGGTCGGCCCGCATGACGCATGTCCGGTCGGCGACCGCCATCGACCGAAGGATCGTGTCCTCCGCGGCAGCCTCTCCGGATGTCTGCATGCCGCCCGGGACAGGAAGGGGCTCGGTCGTCATCGACTACCCTGCCGTGTTTCGCACGGTCGGGGCCGACTTGTGGCGATCCGGTACACCGCTTTCGGTCCCCGGTTCCTGTCGTTCCATGCCGCGCGGGACTGATGTGATGATCTCGGCGACGTCATACTGTTTCATGCGTCGCGCCCCGGCGAAGATGATGATCTCGCCCACGAGACCGATGGCGAGGATCTGTATGCCGAGCACGACCATCATGACCGCGAATATCAGTGCGGGACGGTCTGCAAGAGCCGTCTCGCCGAACAGGCGCTGGAAGACCAGGATCGATGTCGCTATCATGCCGACGAGAAAGATCGGGAAGCCGATCGCGCCGAAGAACCGCAGGGGACGGCGCAGGAATTTCAGCACGACATAGAGCGCTAGCGCGTCGAGCAGGGCGCGAAGGTGCCCCAGCGGCTTGAAGACATACGGCGCATCGCGTGCAGCCTCTTCCGAGGCTGGTCTGACCGGCACCTCGCCAAGAAGATGACCGCGTTGTGCCGCGATGATGGGCAAGAAATGCTGCCGGACACCGAAATTCGCCGCATCCTCCAGGGTGCTGCGTCGGACAAGCCGCGCGCGGCAGAAGGGATCGGACGGAACGGTCCCGAACAACATCCTGAGGACCCGTGCAAAGATGCCCTTGCGGATCCCCCGCCAGCCGCCATCGGGTCTGCTCGTGCGAGAGGCGGACACCATGTCATGGTCGTCGCCCTCCATCGCGTCGAACAGAACCGGCAGATCCGCCGGATCGATCTGCGGCCAGCCCGGCAGCAACAGGATCAGGTCACCATGTGCGCGCCGCAGGCCCGTCGCCAGGGCGGCATCCTCGCCCACCCAGGGACGCTGACCGATCACGGTCAGTTCCGGCCAATCCGGCGACATGCTCCGCAGGTCATCGAGATGGCGGGTGTATTCGCCATTGATGATCGCGAGGACTTCATAGCGCAGTCCGAGCGCGTCGAGATGGTCTCGATAGGTGCCGAGCGTCTCGCGCAGGCCGTCTCGCTGGTCGGTTGTCACGAGCACGGTAAAATGCGGGTGTTCCGTGCCATTTTCCATAAGATGAACGTCTACCATGAAATCCTCTGAACAAATACGATATTTCTGTTTCAGACAGGGTCGGCCGGGTCCTGTCGTGGCGCCTCCCGACCGCCATCATTCTGGAAAAGAACGCCGGTCACAAGACCGAGCAGTATCAGGAACACGGCAAGAGACGCCGTCAGCGCTGCGACGGTCATCGGCACGACGGCGGGGGTGGAGGCAGGGATCGCCAGCAGCGCAATGAGCGCAGCGCCAGCCGCAACCGACGCAACGCCGCCAAAGCGCGCAAGGGGGCGTCGGGCGAAGATCAGCAGGGTCTTGATGACCATGAGATCGAGAAGCACCTTGAAGATCCGCGAAAGCCCGTATTTCGATTCACCGAACTGCCTTGCGTGGTGGCGCACCCCGACCTCGGCCACGCGAGCGCCCATCGGGATCGACATCGCCGGGATGAAGCGATGCATGTCCGAATAGAGCGGCACCCGGCGAATGACCTCGGCCTTGTAGACCTTCAGCGAGCATCCGTTGTCGCGGATCGGAAGCCCGGTCACCTTTCCGATCAGCCAGTTCGCCAGTTTCGAAGGCACCTTGCGCGACAGCAACCTGTCCTGGCGATTGATACGCCAGCCCACGACGAGGTCGTGGTCTTCGCCAAGTTTGTCGATCATCATCGGAATGTCGGCGGGATCGTTCTGCAGATCGCCGTCCATGGTGACGAGATACTGGCCGATGGCATGGTCGATCCCGGCCTGCATCGCCGATGTCTGGCCGGCATTGCGGCGGAACCGCACCACGAGGATCCGGGGATCGCGGGCCGCGATCTGGCGCAGGCGCGGGATCGTGTCATCGGTGCTGCCGTCATCGACCAGGACAAGCTCGAAACTGTAGCCACTCGGTTCCAGCGCGGCCACGACCGTCTCGTGCAGCAGACCGACATTGTCCTCTTCGTTGTAGATCGGCACACAAACCGAAATATCCGGGCGCTTTGTCTTGGATCCGTTCATCATGCTGTCCAGCCATCACTCTCATGGACCAGTTGCCATCCGGCTTTGTATCATGCTGACGGATCGACAGATAGTATTCCGTGACGCGGAAAAGACTTAAATGGCCTATTCCGTTGAAAAACTCGACTTGCCCGAAGGACTGGCCGGTGATTCAATCTCACTGTAACGGTCGGAGGTGAGCGGCGATGATGGGGTCCCGGCAGGAAGCGCAAGGTGCTCTGTTCTACGAGTTCTCAATCGAAGCGCACGTTCCGGCCAACCACATGCTCCGGTCGGTAGATCAATTTGTCGACCTGGCCGGCATCCGGCAGCACCTGGCACCATTCTACAGCTCCACCGGGCGACCGTCGGTTGATCCGGAACTGATGATCCGCATGTTGCTGGTCGGTTACATCATGGGCATCCGATCCGAGCGCCGTCTCTGTGAAGAGGTCCATCTCAACCTCGCCTACCGCTGGTTTTGCCGTCTCGATCTGACTGACCCGGTGCCAGATCATTCGACCTTTTCCAAGAACCGGCACGGCCGTTTCCGCGACAGCGACCTGTTGCGCCATCTGTTCGAGACCGTGGTGGCGCGGTGTATCGAGGAGGGGATGGCCAGCGGCCAACGCCTTGCCGCGGACGCTAGCATCATTCAGGCCGACGCGAACCGGCAGAATTCGACACCGAAGTCTGATTGGCAGCCCGAAAGGATTGATCCCGAATACGCGCCTCGGGCTGTCAGGGAATACCTGGCCACGCTTGATGATGCTGCCTTTGGTGGGGCCAGCCCGGTCGAGCCGAAGTTCACCTCGCATTCCGATCCGGCCTCGCAATGGACCGGGGCTCGCGGAGGCCCAGCCTATTTTGCCTACTCCACCAACTACCTTATCGACACTGATAACGGCGTGATCCTCGACGTGGAGGCCACCCGGTCGATTCGTCAGGCGGAAGTTGGATCGGTGCGGACCATGATAGATCGGGTGAACGACACCTTCGGCCTCCTGCCGGAACGGCTGATCGCCGACACCGCCTACGGCACCGGCGTCATGCTGGATTGGCTGGACCGGCAGCGCGGCATTGCGCCCCATATCCCGGTGTTCGACAAGTCCGGCCGCAGGGATGGAACATTCGAACGTGCCGACTTCACCTATGATGCCAGGAACGATGTCTACACCTGCCCGGGTGGCAAAGAGTTGAAGCAAAGCCGCCGGACCTTCACGAAACCCCGGGAGAAGAAACCCGATGAGGATGGCATGCTCCGCTATCGGGCCAGCAAAGCAGATTGCGATGCCTGCGAGATGAAAGCACGCTGCTGTCCCAAGGAACCCGCGCGCAAAGTCCTCCGGTCGATCTTCGAACCATCCCGCGATCGGGCGCGTGCGATCGCTCAGACCACCGACTACGCGATCTCCTGCAAGCTGCGGAAAAGGTGGAGATGCTGTTCGCGCATTTGAAGCCTATCCTGGGCCTCAGCCGTCTCCGATTGCGGGGTCCAAGCGGCGCGCGCGACGAATTCCACCTCGCAGCCACCGCCCAGAACCTCCGGAAGCTCGCAAAGCTCCTTCCAGTCCCAAAAGTCGCGTACTGAGGTAAGTCAGGCGCGTACGCCACGAACATTGGATGGCGGGCGTAGAGGCTGCCGAGCCGAGTTTTTCAACGGAATAGGCCCGAAGCTCCCTTGCAAACCTTCGCCATGTGCCGTCTTTTCACGCGTCCCCGCCCGCGCGGGCCGCACAAGGCACCAGCCAGCCCGCTGCAAGCCGAACGGGCCGAGGCCAACGCATGGATGGGACAACAGGGTCCCGCACTCTCTTGCCGCTCAAATCCGAAATGCGATTGCCCTTGCACTTCCCTCAAATCACTTGACATCCACACCGTGAAACCCGATCCATCACCGCCACGGCTGGTTTCAATTCCAAGCGATTATCAACGGATATTGGCATGAAACGACAGCGGCTCGAGCGTGGCTACGAGGAACTGCGCGAGGCGCGTCGGGAGAGCCGTGCGCTTTACTGGTTCGTCGGGGTCTTCAGCGTTTTCGCCAACCTGTTGATGCTGACCGGGCCGCTTTACATGCTGCAGGTCTATGACCGGGTGCTCGGCAGCCGGTCGGTGGAGACGCTGATCGCGCTGTCGCTGCTGGTGGTGTTTCTNGGGATCTGGATCTTCCACCCGTGGCTGGGCGCGCTTGCGCTGGTCGGCGGCGGGGTGCTGATCGGCGTGGCGCTGATCAACCAATGGGTCACGCGCCAGCCGACGAGCAATGCCAACCGCGCCAGCGTGGCCTCGGACACGATCTCGGACCAGATGCGCGGCGAATCCGAGATGCTGCAATCGATGGGCATGCGCGAGGCCGCGTTCCAGCGCTGGCAGCAGGTGCGGGGCCGCGCGTTGCACGATCAGATCCGTTCGGCCGATCTCGGCGGTACCTTCACCTCGACCACCAAGGCGTTCCGGCTGTTCCTGCAATCGGCGATGCTGGGGCTCGGGGCGTA
>NZ_JBAPKY010000063.1:0-16429 GCF_037083785.1 Roseovarius sp. D22-M7 | reverse complement strand
TATTTGGTGGCCGCTCGCCTGTGGGCTTTGCCACCTCCGGGGTGGGTCATTTTTGGATGATCACACCGGGTCAGTTTTGAATGCACATTGACACCCTCGGTGCCGCGCTGGCCGCGCAGCAAGCGGGTCAGCCGATACCGGCCGGGCGCGAGGAGTTCGGCCGCACCCGCCTGCACGATCTCCCAAACGCCGGGCGCACTTTCGATCGCCAGCGCGTTGGCCCCGCCGAACAGCGTCAGGTCTGTCACGCTCTCCAGCGTGCCTGTCAGCAGATCGACCACCAGCGCATTGCCGAGGTCAAAGCGCGACGTCGGCCCCGCGAAGAAGTCGGAGACCAGAGATCCGATCCGGGCGCGACTGCCGAACGTGGTCAGCAGCTCGAAGCCATCGGTCGAGGGGCTGCGGAACACCGCCATCTCGCCGGGCCAGGGAACCGCGTGAGCGGCGACCAGCGGCCGATGCGCGGGCTGGTCCTCGGTCAGCTGCGGCAGGTCCAGCAGCACCGCCTCGGGTGCACCGAACACGACGGCCTGCGAGAGCGCCGAAGGCCGCGGGGCTCCCGGCGGCAGGTCGTAGGCCTCCCGGTCCTGGCGAACAGCTTCGATGCCGCGCGCGTCACCGTCGGCGATGGAGACGAGCCGCAGCGGGACGGCGCGGCCGTCATGGGCAAAGGTGACGACATCGGCCGGGTCGAGCGCAAGGCGCGACGGAGGGAGCCGGAACACGGCGCTCTCGCGGCCGGTCCACGCTTCCATGAGAGCGCGCCGGCAGCGGCGTTCGGCCTCCTCGGGCGGCACGGCCATCGGGAAGGACTCCGAGGCGATGCGGGTCGTGTCGACGGTGATACGTCGCGCCTCGACCTGTGCGGCCTCGTAATCCTCATCGGCGCGGGCGACCTGCCATTTCAGGGCCTGCGGAAGTTCGGTCTCCTGGCCACGGGTCAGTTCGAGGACATCGCCCTCGCGGGCGGCAACCAGATCGTCCGGAGAGACGCTCGCCACCGCCGCCCGGCCGCGCATGACGAAGCGGATCACGCCTTCCGTCTCGACGGCGTCGAAGCCGAAATGCCGCGCAAGCGTTGTGATCGACGCGCGCGGGCTTTCCAGCGCCGTGATGGCGTAGCCCTCGACCGCGCCCCAGAGGCCGGTGACGTCGACCCGGCTCTCGGGCAATCCCGCACGCAGGCAGAGATGGCGCACGAGCGCGGCGAGCGACACCGCGCCGAGCCGTCCGGTCAGCCAGTGGCCGAGCCGCCAGTTGCCGCCGTCCGTCCAGACATCGGTCAGCGCTGGAAAGAACGGATAGGGCCGCGCGTCCCAGGTCCAGGCGGCGCATTCGGGGACGTGCACCATGCGACCGCCATAGACCGACGAGATCGGGTTGTTCGTGGCCTCACCCCAGAACAGGTAGGTCGCCTCGAGGTAGGCGCGCTGGATCGCGTCGTCCCGCCAGCCGCGGGAGAAGTACGGCACGAAGCTCTCGGAGGACTTCGGATCGAAGAAGACGTTGGGCTGGTTGGTGCCACGGTCGATGGCAGGACAGCCCAGCTCCGTGAACCAGATCGGCTTGGACTCGGGCACCCACGCAGTCGGCGTCCCGCTCTCCACTCCGCCCGGGCGGTCGTAGTGCGGGTTCGACCACCAGGCTCGCAGATCCTTGTAGCGGAAGACCCATGGCTTGCCGGCGGCGCCGTCGCTGATCGCAGTCCGGACCTGCGCGGTGCGATCCGCCGCGCTGGCAAAGAACCAGTCGAAGCCTTCCCCGCCCGCGATGTTCGCCTGCAGATAGGCGCGGTCATAGATCGCGGGCCAGCTCTCGGCTGCGTCTGCGTGTTCGAAGCCGTCGCGCCAATCCGAGATCGGCATGTAGTTGTCGATCCCGATGAAATCGACGTTGCTGTCCGCCCAGAGCGGATCGAGGTGGAAGAACACGTCGCCGCTGCCGTCGCCCGGCTGGTGCCCAAAGTATTCCGACCAGTCGGCGGCGTAGCCGATCTTCGTTCCGGACCCGAGGATCGAGCGCACATCGGCGAGCAGGTCCCGATAGGCCTGCACGGCCGGATAGGTGCTGGCCCCCGAGCGGATCGTCGTCAGTCCCGGCATCTCGGTGCCGATCAGGAAGGCATCGACCCCGCCCGCCGCCGCGCAGAGATGGGCGTAGTGCAGCACCATGCGCCGCAGGCCCCAGTCGCCCGCGACGCCTGTCCAGGAGACGGTCTCGCCGGAGACGCTGAAGCTCGCGGGGGTGGCCGCGCCGAACAGCGCCGCGACCTGCGCGGCCGCCGTGGCCGTCTTGTCCACGGTTCCGGCGAAACCAGCGGCCGGAGAACAGGTGATCCGCCCCCGCCAGGGGAAAGCGGGCTGTCCGGTATCGGCGGCGTTGTCGGAATAGGGGTTCGGCAGCGTGTTGGCGGGCGGCACATCCATCAGGATGAAGGGATAGAATGTCACCCGCAGTCCGCGGGCTCTCATCTCCTGGATCGCCTGTACCACGGCGAAGTCGGACGGCGTGCCGCCATAGACCGGGCGGTCCTCGTCGTCGCGGCTGACCAGAAAGGCGCTGGCGCGGCTGACGCCGTTCACCGACCAGCTGGCGGGCGTGGTCGATTTGGCCGACACCTCGACACCGGGCCGCACCTTGCAGGACCCCGCGCGCAGATCGTCGCCGAACCATGCCACGACGAGGCTGACGCTCTCGACCGCAGGCGCCATGGCCTGCAGCCGGTCCAGCGCCTCCACAATGTCGGTGGAGTCGGCCAGCGCATTCAGGTTCTCCGCCTGCGTCGCGCCACCGTCGGTCTTGCGGATCGCCTGCGTCGCGTAGGTGAACTCGCCCGAGGCCGGGATCATGGTGACGGCGCGGGTCAGGCCCTCGGCGGTGTCGGGATCGGCGAGCGGGCGGAACACCTCGAAGGAGAGCTGCGGCAGGCGATTGCCGTAGGTCGAGAGCGCCAGCTCCTCGAAGACCACATAGGCGGTGCCGCGATAGGCAGGCGTGCTGGCCGCGCCCATCCTCGCGGCGATGAACGGATCGGCCGTCTGCGCCTCGTCGCCCGGATACCAGCGCCAGGTGACGCCGGAGAGGTCCATCGGCTTGCCGTCGGCCCAGATGCGGCCGATGCCGGTGATCGGGCCCTCGCACAAGGCGACGGCGAAGGAGGCGTAGTACAGATACTCGGTCGTCTTGACCTTGCCACCCCCGCCGCCCTTGCCGCCGCCTTGCGTGGTGGTCTTCGTCTCCTCGCGGAAATCCGTCGCCCAGATGATGTTGCCGCCCATGCGCATCCGACCGTAGAGCCGCGGGATGACCGCGCCCTCGGTGGCGGAAGTGATGCGCAGCGTGTCGAGCCGCGCACCCTCGATGCGCTGCGTGGGCGCCAGCGACGAGATGATCCAGCTGTCGACGACCGAGCCGATGCTGGAGCCGATGAAGCCGCCGATGGTCGCGGCGCTGACGCCGAGGATCGCGCCGCCGATCGAACCGCCAATGGCGGCGCCAGCGGCACCGAGGACGAGCGTTGCCATGCGTGAATCTCAGCGTTGCGGGAACAGGAAGGCGAAGGCGATGCGCCGCCGCCAGGATTGGGTGAGCGGTTCCTCGATCACGCCGAGCCGCTCATAGGCGTGGAGGAAGGAGCTGGGACAGGTGAGGATCCCGACATGCTTGGCGATGGCCCGGGGCTTCATGCGGAACAGGACCAGCGCGCCTGGACCGGCCGCCGCAGGTTCCGCCTCGATCATCATGCGCCGCGCGCCCTCGGCCAGAACCTCGCGCGGCCCGGTCTCGCCCCAATCCCGGCTGTAGGGTGGGATCGGGAGCTGCTCGGGGCCGACCACCTCACGCCAGACGCCCCGGGCGAGGCCGAGGCAGTCGCAGCCGACGCCGCGCAGGCTGGCCTGGTCGTGGTACGGCGTGCCGAGCCAGGAGCGTGCGACGGTGACGACGCGCTGGGGATCAGCGGCGTTCATAGCACCGACCCCTCGTGTCCGCCATCCTTGGTGGCATAGCGCAGCACCGCGTCCTGGCCGGGGATGTGCGGGAAACCGCGGAAGTTGGCGGTGTTGGCGAACTTCGCGCCGCAGGTCTCGATGCGCTTGTCGCAGCCGGCGCGGATGGTGAAGCCATCACCCTCGCCGATCGCGCGCACCGGCGCCTCGAGCAGCGTCAGGATGGCGACACCGTCGGTCACGTCATGGCCCAGCACTTCCGCCTTCCGCCCTGCGTTCGCACCGCTCGTCCATTCTACGGTGCCGAAGGTGAACCAGCCGGAGGCGAAGCCGCTGAGACCCGAGGCGGTGAAGGCCCGATCCCGCAGCAGGTCGATCACGGCGCCCGCGCCCTTGAAGGCGGGATCCTCCAGATCGACGCCGCAGCGCGCATCGCCGAGCGCGGCGTCGCAGGTCGCCTGGAACGTCCGCCCGACCGTCTGGCCGAGCACATGGGCGAGCGAGCGGACCTCGGCGACGAACGCCAGCCGCCCGCGCCGGATCTGACCGATGGCGCCGCGACGCATCAAGACGCGCTGGCCGGTGTCGGCCCAGTTCACGCGCCAGACCTCGACCTCGGCGTTGTCCCAGCGGCCGTCGAGGATGTCGGTCTCGGTGATGCGGTCCGATGTCAGCACGCCTTCCGCGTCCTGCGCATCGACCGACAGGTCCGAGCCCGAGCGGACTTCGGAGGCGGTCAATCCGCTATCGGGCTCGAAGTCCGTCCCGTCGAACGTCAGCGTCCGGTCGTGATCGGTGAAGCCGAAGGTGACGGCGTCGTGACGGATGATCCGCCAGCACCAGGCGAGCGTCGTCGTGCCGTCGTCGAGATGGGCCTGCAGGGCGGGAGCGAGGGTCTTCATCGGCAGGTTCCCGTCATGCGGTCGTCGAGATCGGCGATCCAGTCGGTCCAGTCTGGCGGAACCGCCGCGATGGTGTCGGCAGACGGCCGGGCGAGGCGCGCCTCGGCGTAGGAGGCACAGCCCGCATCACCAGCGCCCATCGTTGCGGCGCAGCCGCTCAGCGGGATCGCCAGCGCCGCGGCCATCGCGAACCGCGTCGCACCCGCGCTCGATCTTTTCCATTGTCTCTTCAATGGCATCGCGTTCCGCCTTCCGTTTGCCTGCGCGTTTCCCTTCGACGCGCCCCCAGAACCGGCCGAGGGCCACACCCCCGACCGCGCCCAGAGCCGCGATCAGCCAGATCAGAAGGTCAGCCATCGCCGCGGAACCCGCGCTCGATCCGGTCGCGCAGGCCGATCAGGCCGAGCCCGAGGAACATCAGGCCCGCGGGCGAGGCGTCGCCGCTGCCGGCCAGCAGTGCGACGAGGCGGGACAGTTCCCCAAGCGGCCCGGTAGCGGGCAGCGCGAGAGAGGCGATGCCGGTGAGCATGGCGAGCAATCCCGCCCACCAGGTCATGGAATTGGGTCGGACGTATCGCATGTGATCAGGCCCTCCGGATCAGGGTGGAGAAGAAGGCGACCAGCCGGGCGAGCCAGCCGGTCGGCGTGTCGGGTGCAGGCTTGAGGACTGGAGGCGTCGGCGACGGCCCGCGAGCCAAGGTCAGAGCCTCGTCTTCGGTCAGGCGGCGGATCGGCCGGGAGAAGTCTACGCGGCCCGTGCGGTCCACGGACCAGACCGGGATGGGCCCGCCGGGATAGCGACCATGGCGGAACAGGTCGCGCTCCGCCTCCCGCCGCGGGATGATCTCCGCCGGCCGCCGCCAGTTCAGGAAGGCCTGCGCCGCGGCCTCGCGGTCGAGGGCGTTCAGGTGGCGGGTCAGCGCAGCGCGGGCGATGCCGCCGGTCGCCGCCACGAGGCGCGTGAACTGGTAGATCAGCTCGCCCGCGCCGACGATGAGCGCGCCGATGCCTGTGCGGATCAGCGCACCGCGCAGCACGACGAGCGCGGTGGCAAGCCCGCGCACGGAGAGCGCGGCGGCGGCCATGCCAGCCACCCAGCGTCCTGCGAGGAACGCAGCGAAGGTGGCGGTATAGGTGGTCAGGCGGCCGATGTTGTCGAACAGACCACGGATCGCAATGCCAAGCGGCCCGGTACGGCTGGCGACCGCCGCCATGGCCTCGGCGACGGCTTCGAGCGCGGGGGCGGCCGCGACGGCCAGCTGGTTCGAGAGCCCGCGCCAGATCAGCCCCAGCCGGGAGATGGCATCGTTGGTGCGCTCGATCTGGTCGGCGTCCTGTTCCGAGACCACGACCCCGAAAGCGCGCACGTCCTCGGTCGCCTGGCGCAGCGTCGCGCTGTCGATCCGGCTCATGGCGATGGAGCCCTCCTCGCCGAACAGCTGGCCCGCGACCGCCGCGCGCTCGGCGGCCGGCACAAAGTCTTCAATGGCGGCGTTGATCGCACCCACCCGCTGATCCAGCGGCAGGGCGATCAGATCGGTGGCCGACAGCCCCAACCGGTCCAGCGCGTCGGCGGCAGGGCCGGTCCCCGCGGCCGCCTGGCTCAACCGTCGCGTCAGATCCTTGGTGGCCTGCTCGATGCCCGACATCGAGACGCCCGCCAGTTCGCCCGCGCGTTCGAGCGTCTGGATCGAGGCCACCGTGGTCCCCAGCGATTGCGCCAGCTTGGCCTGCGCATCGACCGTCTGCAGGCCGGAGCGCACCATGGCCACGCCCGCTGCCGTCGCGGCGGCAACAGCAGCGGCTGACGCCACACGCACCCGGCGCGCAAAGCCGGCCAGTCGCCGGTTCGCCGCCTCCATCTCCTGGCTGAGCCGTCCGAACCCGCGCTTGCCGGCCTCGCCCACGCCCTCGAGCTCGGCGCGTACCTGCCGCCCGCCGGTCGCCGCGAGGCGAACGCTAACCCGTTTCTCGGCCATGGGACTGTTCCATCTGTTCGTTGAGCTTCGCCACCATCACCGCTTCGATGCCGGGCAGCAGTTCGGCCATGGCGACCGGCGGCACGCCGAGCGCGTCACCGAGCGCCAGCGCCGCCGACATGTCCCAGCCGATCACCGCACCGGGCAGCACGCGCAGCTGGCCACCCAGACGCCCGACGAGGTCCCAGACCTGCCAGCCTTCATGGGTCAGCGGCTGGTTTTGGACCGCGGGGCAGTCTTGGCACGCTTGCGCGCACGCTTCGCAGTATCGCTCGCCCCCGCCGAAGGACCACTCGGCGAGAGCGCGGAGGCGTTTTTTTCCTGTTCCAGCAGCAGGCCTTTGGAGACATAGGTCAGCTGGAAGGCCTCGAAGATGGGCCAGACGTCGAGCAGCGCGTCGATGGTCTCGGGACTTGGTTCGATGGGATTACCGTCCGCGTCGCCGATGCCGTCCCAGGCGAGCACCGCCCGGCGCGCCAGTGCCTTACCGAAAGCCACCGCGCGTTCCTCGTCGGTGGCGTCCTCGGGCATAGCCTCGACGGCCGGGTCGCTGCGCGTCGCCACCATCAGCGCGGTGGTCAGCGGGCGGAGTTGCACCCGGACGCCGGAGGCGAGCTCATGCCATCGCGGCGTGTTCGTCAGGTCGAGTGTCAGCATTAGTAAATCTCCACATCGTTTACGAGGGTGGTGGTGCACATCCGGCCGACCACGCTGTCGCGGGCGGCCTGCCAGTCGAAGGTCGCCTGCACGCCCTGCGGTCCGGAGATCTCGATCCGCGGGCGCGGCAGGTAGACGGCGTGCGCGATCAGAGAAAGGCTCTCGCCGGAGGGCAACGTATAGCCGAACTCAAGCTCGCAGGGATCGCCATTGATCGCCTGGTTGACCAGCACCTGGTCGGCGAAACGCACCTCGACCCTGCCCGTCAGGGCGGCGATGCTCAGGTCGGCCCCGTCGATGCGGCCATCCGGCCGGATGGTTTCCACCCGATCGAGATTGTTGGCATAGGTGATCTCGGCCGAANTCCACCCGATCGAGATTGTTGGCATAGGTGATCTCGGCCGAAACGATGTTGCCGAGGGACGATCCGTTCCGCGTGATCGCGCCGTTGAAATGGCCGAAGCGCTGCAGGTCCAGCTCGGCCAGTGTGCCGGCGGCAGACGCCGTAGCGGTGCTTTCGCCCTGTGCCACGAGGCTCGCGGTTGCCGTCAGCAGCCCCGAGCGCTGCATCTGCCAGCTGATCTGGTCGAGCACGCAGCCGGAATACAGCGCGAAGCGCGGCACCTCCGGCATGCCGGTCTCGATCGACATGCTGGGCAGCGTCCAGGACCCCGACTGGAACTCGTGGGTCCAGGGGCCTGTGCCGGTGGTGGCAGGCTGACCGAAGGCGGCCTTCAGCCAGAAACCGAACGCCTGCGCGTCGATCGGCACGACCACATCGCCGTCCGAGGTTACCGCGTCCTTGATCGGAGCTAGCGGATCGCGGCCGTAGCCGAGCAACTCCGAATTCAGTAGCGGCTGCTCGGCCCCGAGCGAGGTGCTGGCGAAGGGCATGCGGGTGAAGCCGCTGGCGGGCGGCGTTCCATAGGTCGTCTCGAACGCCAGCGCCATCAGCGCCCGCGCCCCCTGGGCTCGTGCCATGGTGGTCTCCTCCGGTTGTCGGGTGGGTCAGGTCATCGTGCAGCTGATCAGGCCAAGGGATCGGCCGCCGAATAGTGCAGGACGACCGGTATCACGGCAGCTTTCAGGCTGGCCGCGCCCTCGACTGGCAGATCGACCGGGCGCGGCGCTTCCGCCTCGACCCAGTCGCAGAGCCCGCCCAGCGTTCGGTCGGCCGCGAGCGCCGCGCCGATGCTGGCGGTCAGCGTGTCGAAGGCGGCATCAAGGTCGGCGCCTTGCACCACTGCCTCGATTTCGGCTTGGTGCTGGTAGTGATAGCGCAGAGGCGACAGCGTCACCTCCGGATCCCCCGGCTCGCCGTCGCGCAGGATCAGCAGGCCCTCGGCCGGGACACGCTCGGGCAGCACCTCGCCGCGCAGGGCGGTGGCGGGCAGCGCCGAAAGCCGTGCGTGCAGCGCGGTGAGGATGGTTTCGCGGGGGGTGGGCATAAGGATTCCTTGAAATCCGGCACTTTAACCTACCGGTTCCGCGATCTCTACCTACGATCACTGCTTCGGTCGTGAGCTCCTGCGAACCTCAAAACTGGTTTTTTTCGACATATAAGCTATGCTCCTGGTCCGTGCAGGTGATCGAAGTCGTCTGTCGTCTTCCCGTCTTACGAGCGCGATAAATCTTATGAACGTCGATCTGACTTCAGACCCACGCCTGAAACTTGGGAGTAAAAACACATGAGCGACATCTCTAATCGAATAAGGAGACTTGTTGCAGCAATCCTTCACGTTGATGAAGCCCATGTCGTGCCTGAAGCATCGTTCATCAACGATCTTGCAGCAGAAAGTCTCGATAGAGTTGAAATCGCGATGGCGTTGGAAACAGAGTTTGGAATTGAAGTAAAGGACAATGATTTCGATAAGATCAGGACCGTTGGTGAAGCCGAAGTTTTCATAAAGAACGCTATTTAGCGGAACTACGCCCCTCCACCCAGTTCGCCACGATCAACCCCGGCACGCTGTCATGCGCCCGCTCGGCATCCCGATCCAGATCCAGCCGCTTCGGCAGCTTGACCTGGGGCACCAGCAGGAAGATCGGCACCGTCATGCGCCCACGACCGGTCTTGGAGCGCGATGCCACGCCGAGGCCCCGTTTGTTCAGACGCCCCTCGGCCACGAGCAGGCTCGGGCCCGTGCGGCGATAGACGAAGCGCAGACGCAGCCCGCGCCGGCGCTCCCACTCGCCGGGGGTGATCTTGCCGCCGCGGAGGCCGCGTCCGGCAGCGGGCGTCGGGATCGCGAGCCAGAAGCCGGTATTCGAGCGGATCAGCGGGCCGGTGTCGTGGGCGCCGACGATGGCGGGCGCCTTCGACCAGACCAGCGCGGCGGCGCTCAGGCTGGGCTGGCCCTTAGGGTATTGCGCCGACCGGATGGTGCGGGACAGGCGCTGGCCGAGTCCCGCGCCTGTAATCTGGCCACGCCAAGCCGTCTTGAGATTGGTGCCGGCTTCGCGCGTCGCCGCCGTTACAGCATTTTCCCCCGCCTTGATCTCAGCGGCCATCATGGCGGCCAGGTCGGGGGTGATGTCGAGTTTCAGCTTCATTCCGACCTGAATTTCGAGAAGCAGACTAACTGCTCAAGGCTGCTGCAGGGCATTTGATCCGCCTGTAGGGATTTGAAAGTCTGACGATGTCGGCGTTGACCCGTTGAAGGTCCCCGATCGGTGTGGCCAAGAAAAATCGAACGATGGCCGCACAGGTGCTTTTGGCAAACACGATGGATCAACGGGACGATTGATTCGATCTTTGCCTCAAATGACAGGCAACTCGGGGAATGTCCCTCGGGTCTGCTCCGAGCGCAGCAAGGTTACGGCTGACGTTCAAGGTCGCGGTCCGGTACTTGCAAATACGATCAGTCAGTTTTCGAACAGTGAACGTCGAGACTTATTCGTGCTCACCATCTGAGCGGCGACCTGACCCACGTACGAACAGCTCAGGCTTTTTCGTGGCAGCGGTGAAGGTAGCGACCGTTATCGCCGCAGCTGCTATCAAGACAGTGTGCCCGAGCACGCTGGCCGCAAGAAAAGTGTAGCTGCCGATTGCTGTTGAAAAGCTGACTGCCCACATCACCCCCAATATCTGCAAGACATAATGCCGAGTGCCGACATCAGGGATGTTACGAAGCGGGCTGACTTCATGATGGAACATGAAATTCCACGCGTACACGACAACACTTCCGGTACTTGCGAACATGATTTTGGTCCTTTCAATTTCTTCGTCTATCTATGCTGGGGATATGTGCATTCACAGGCCCAACTTTGGAACTTACAAATAATACGACGGTCTTGGCCGGTCGGATCAAAGAATCACGGGTCACGCCGGCCGCAGATCCACGGTCCAGACTAGGCGCTCGCGATCGCGCGCCGGCTCGCCCTGAATAAGGAAGGCCTCGCCGTCGATCTCCATGCGGTCGCCCGGCCGCGGGGTCGGCACCTCGGCCACGCGCAGATCGACGCGCGTGGTTTCCGACCAGAGGCGCGCGTCGCCAAAGCCGGTGATGTCATCCGCGCGGCGGGTGACCACGCGGACGAGGACGGGTGCACCGCCCGCGGGCGTGTAAATGGCCTCGCGCCCGATATTGCCATCGGCAAAAAGCGCGTCGAGCGCCATGGCGACGGCGCTCATCAGGTCCGCCGAGCGCTGCGCAGCACCTGCGGGCGGGTGCAGATCGGCAGCGGGTTGCTCTCGATCTCGAGGCGCACCCATTCGTCGCGGTCGCGATCCGGAATCATGCGCGCGTAGAGCGGCAGGCCGACGGTGTTGACCGTCTCGAAGGTGTCGGCGGGGGCGTAGTAGATCTCGAACAGCCCCTCGACGCCCTCGGGGTAGAAATACGCCTTGTCGGTGGGCACGCCGAAGCCCAGCCCGCCCCGGTAGCGGCGGAAGGTGATGCCGCCGAAGCTGACCTCCTCGCCCACGCGGCCCCGCAGATCGGCGGCCGCGGCGGTGTTGAGATAGGTCTCGCGCACCTCCTTGTGGGCGACGAGATCGGCGAAAAAGGCCGAGCCGCATTCGGCGCGCAGCTGCACCTGACCGGCGGCCAGCCCGCCCAGCGTGTCCTCGACGCTCTCGATCATCGCCTGACAGCGCTTGCGCAGCGCCCCCGAGGCCGGGGTGGCATTGTCCAGATCGAAATCGATCTCGGCGGCCGGGGCGATGCCGAACTCGGCGTGGTAGTCGATGACGGTGGCGCCGTCCTTCGGGTCCTTCACCACCCCCTGAATGCCATTGAAGAGGTGGAACTCGAAGGTGGCCTCGGCATCGTTGCGCAGGCGGCCCAGTTTGCGCGCCACTTCCGTCTGCACCTGCTGGACGGCGGTTTCCGAGCCGAAGTCACGGATCGCCTGGATTTCCGAGGCCCAGAGCACGTCCTGCTTCTTGAACTGCCGGCAGACGAAGGCGCGCATGTCGCGGCGTTCGGGGATCTGGCTCTCATAGGCCGAGCCGCGCTCCGAGAACGGGATCAGCGACAGCGTGCCGTCGCGGCTCTCGATCATCACGGTGCGCGTGCGCACGCCGCGGCTGCCGAAGAGGTTTGCGCCCGACAGGATCGCGGGCTTGTAGGGGATGTTCTCGAGCGCGCGGGTGAGCTCGATGATGGAGAAGGCATCGCCTTCAAAGATGTCCATGGTGGCCACAGCGTGCCTCCTTCTGGTCTGGATGTGATGGGGAAACTGCGCGCGGGATCAGCGCAGGAGGATGCCGAGCGCGGCCAGCGCCGTCGTGGCGGTGGTGATCTGCGCCTCGGTGGCGCCCTCGGGCCAGCTGATCTCGTGGCGATTGACGATGGCGGGGCCGCGCACCAGCACCACGGCATGGGCCTCGGTGTCGGTGGCATCGACAGCCCCCCAGAGGATGCCGGCGGCGTTCTGGCTGCCGTTGGTGGCAGCGGGCGCAAGCGGCGTGTATTTGCCGCCCGTCGTGATCTTTCCGAGCACGGTGCCGGGCGCGAGCTTGCCCGCGCCCGAGGCGACGGTGACGGTGTCGCGGGTATAGTCGCGCAGCACTTCCCAGGTGAGAAAGCCGCCCGCGTGTTTGCCTTCAGTGAGCGTGGTCATGATTTCAGCCTTTCAATTTGAAAGTTCGGGCGATGACATCGCCCCAGGGGCGCGTGGTCTCGCTGCGCCCGGGTTGCGGGTGATGCGGGGTGATCTGCGGCGCGGCCTCGGCGCGCGCATCCAGCAGGCTGGCGCGCACGCCATCGAGGCTGGCGTCCTCCTCGAGGAAGCGCCCGGCCATCTGAGGCTGGCCGGCAAGGCGGCAGAGATCGATCACGGCGCGGGCATGGGCGATGGCCTCGGCCCGGATCGCGGTGGCGTCGGTTTGCTCCGGAGCATTGTTGGCGGCTGCAACAATGCTGCCGGCATCATCGACTGCGGGGATGTCGGAGGAGATGTTGTCACCTGCGCCATCCGCACCCTCGCTTCCAGGATGCGGTGCAGGATCGGTCGGCGGCGGAACATCGATGTCGCCTCCAACGATGTCGGTGCCTGCTTCCGTGCCTTCGTCCGGCGCGACGGCCTCGACGGTCTCGACCGCTTCCACGAGTTCGGGCGGTGCGTTGCGGAACCGGCCGATGTCGAAGGCGGCGGCGATGCGCACGGGCTCGGCGAGGCGCGTGGCGAGCCCCGCCGCCAGCGCCTCGGCGGCATCGAACCATGTCTCGGCCGCCAGGAACGCGGCGATCTCCGCCTCGGGCTTGCCGGATCTGGCCGCGTAGCCGCGCCGCATGCTGGCCGCGATCTTGTCCAGCGTCCCGGCCATATCACGCATGTCCGACGCCGTGCCCATGACCAGCCCGCTTGGGTCATGGATCATCAGGAAGGCGTTTTCCGGCATGACGATCTCGTCGCCTGCCATTGCCACATAAGAGGCGGCCGAAGCCGCGATCCCGTCGATCCAGACGGTGACAGAGCCCTTGTGACGGCTCAGCGCGTTGTGGATGGCGACGGCATCGAAGACCGAGCCGCCGGGGCTGTTGAGCCGCAGATCAATCGGCGCGTCATCGGGCAGCGCGCCCAGCTCGGCCAGAAACCCCTTGGCAGAAACGCCATAGGCGCCGATCTCGTCATAGATCAGCACCTCCGCGCCGGTGTCCCGGGCGCGGATCGTGTACCAGCTGTTCATGATGTCACTCCTGATTGGTGGCGCGGTCGGTTGCGGCCGCGTCCTCGCCATTGTCTTCGCCAGCCCCGTCGCCGGGACCCGGTCGCGTGGCCGGCGTGGCGCGGGCGCCCTGCGTCTCGCCCGGGCTGGTGCGGTAGAGCAGGCCGAGGCCCTCGGCACGCGCCGTGTCCACCGCGTTCTCGCGGTCGACCTCCTCGACATCGTAGCCGGTGGCCTCCACCACCTTGCGCCGCGAGGTGATGCCGGCCTCCATCGCCAGCACCTGCGCCTGGATGTCCTTCAAAGGATCGACCCAGTCCCAGCGGGGCGGGATCCACTGCACCATGCGCGCGGCCGCCGGATCTGGCATATCCAGACGACCGGCCAGCTGCGCCGTCATCAACCAGCGTCGCCAGACGGGCCGGCAGAGCTGATGGGCGATCACCCCGTGCTGGAGCTGCTGCACGCGCCGGCGGAATTCCACGAGTTCCGCGCGCAAGGACGAATAGTTGGCCTGGCGCACATCGCCGGTGACCAGATGATAGGGCAGCCCCAGCGAGGCCGAGACCGCCAGAAGCGTGCGGTACTGGAACGCCTCGTAGCCCCCACCCACGTCGGCGGGGCTCGAGAACTTCACATCCTCGCCGGGCAGCAGCACCTGCATCGTGCCGGGCTCGAGGCTGGCGATGGCCGCGCCATCCAGATCGGCCTCGTCCTCGCCCATCATCGGGTCTTCCGGCGCGGTCTTGGTAATGAAGCCCGCGAACATCGCCGCGGTCTTCTTGCGATCCAGTTCTGCGTCGTCATACTGATCCAGCAGGAACAGCCGCACCATGGCCGGCGCTACATGCGGCAGCCCACGGATCTGCCCGGCATCGAGTGGGCGGTAGATGTGCAGCACATCCTCGGCCGGCACGCGCACCGTCTCCGGCACCGCGACACGCTGATCGGTGCTGTCGCCTGGATGGGTGCGGCGGAAGTGTTAGGCGACGCGCCGCCCGATCAGGTCGAACTCGATCCCGCAGCGGATGCGGTTGCCATTGGCTGCTGTCCCCGTTTTCTCGAAGGGCAGCATTTCCGATTGCAGCAGCTGCATCTGCATCGGCACCAGCAGCCCGTCTTCAGCCCGGCGCGGGCGCATCCGGACGAAGCACTCGCCCGCCACGAACATCTCGCGCGCGACCATCGCCTGAAGCCCGTAGAAATCGGTCAGCCCGTCGGCATCGGCCTCGTCCGTCCAGGCGAGCCAGAGCCGCTGGACGCTGTCGCGCAGGTCGGCGTCGTCGATCAGCGACGAGGGCTTGATGCCGTCGCCCACCACGTTGGCCGCAAAGGCCTCGCAGGCATTGGCCGCATAGCCGTTGGTGACGACCAGTTCCCGCGCCCGGGCCAGCAGTTTCGGGCCGCCGGAGGCGACCAGCGTGTTGATGTTCTCCAAGGGCGGGTTCCAGCCCCGCAACCGGCGTTTGGACATGGCACCCTCAAGGCGCGCGCGCACGCCAGCCGGGCCAGCATGGGGCTGGCGGCGAAACCGATCAAACAGCCCCATGGACTACAGCCCCTTCGCTGTCGTCACGCGCACATGGCGCACGATGCGCCGTCCCTCCAGAGCCGCGATCTCGCGATCCAGCGCCTCGATCGCCCGGTCGATCTCGGCCACGCTGCGGTAATCCACCGTCTTGCCGTCATAGCTGACGCGGGCGACGCCCGAAGAGCGCTGTGCCGAGAGCGCGTCGCGGCGAGACTTCAGATCGACGATTGTGGACATGCGGCCGGCCTTCTATCGTCGGGTTGTCGCAGCATCCGGAGCCGGACATGTCAGAGACCGTTGCCCGAATTCGCATTGAACTCGAAGACACCGATCCTCTGGTCTGGCGTGAGCTGGATCTGCCAATGTCGACCACGTTGGCCGCGCTGCACGACATCATTCAGGTCGTGATGGATTGGTGGGACTACCACCTTTACGAGTTTGTGATCGGCGACAAGATCTATGGTGAGCCGCATCCCGATGACGAGCTCTACGAACGCAAGGTTTACAAGGCCAAGGCGATCCGGCTTGGCACCCTGCTGGACCGCGACGTGCGCTCGTTTCTCTATGTCTATGACTTCGGCGATAACTGGCGGCACCGCATCACCGTCGAAAACATCCGCCAAGGTAACCCGGATATCGAATATCCAAAGTTCATCGCCGGCGCGCGCCGGGCACCGCCCGAGGACGTTGGCGGTATTACCGGGTTCGAGGAATTCCTCGAGGCGGTGGCCGATCCCGAACAAGAGGACCACGAGCGGATGCTGGAATGGTACGGCAAGCCCTTCGACCCGGAAGACATCGACGAGCGACGTCTGCACATGATCATCGACGATATTGCCGCGCGGCGGCGCGGCCCGCTTTCGAGGCATCGCGGCGATGCACGCAAAAAGCTGTCGTGACCGGGTTCGTCTACGTCCTAGGCAGTCAGACCTCCGGTGGTTATCGCACCTACGTCGGATGGACACTCGATCTCGAGCGTCGCCTGGCCGAGCACAATTCCGGCATCGGCGCGAAATCGACACGCGGCAGTGTTTGGTGCCTGATCTATGCCGAGCGATGGCCCTGCCGCATCGAGGCCATGCGCCGCGAATGGCATCTCAAGCGCGACCGTTCCCTGCGACGGCGTCTTGCACGATCGGTGCAGGGCCTTGGGCGCTGATCGACCAAAAGCCCTTGACCAGTCAGGGCCACCCTCACTGATTTTGTTCAATTAAAGCCTGATCGTCATGGCAACAACTGACGTCGATGCCATGCCGTTGTCGAGATCGTTGTCCTGTGTTTACAGGCTTGAATGCGTA
>NZ_JBAPKY010000062.1:0-17357 GCF_037083785.1 Roseovarius sp. D22-M7 | reverse complement strand
AAGCTGGCCAGCGCCACGAACGCGCCGAAGACGAAGAAGTAATAGGTGGCAAAGCGCCAGACCTGGATGTTCTTCAACGGCGCCAGTTGATCGGCTGTCGACACCGGCCCGCCGCCGGTGCGCTTGCGCTCTTCATGGACCGGATCGGTCTTGGCGAGCACGAAGAACAGAACCGCCGTCACGGCGAGGACCACGGCATAGACGCGCGCCGTGCCTTCCCAGCCAAGCGCGACCACCAGAAACGGCGCGGCAAAGTTCGTCACCGCCGCGCCCACGTTACCGGCGCCGAAGATGCCCAGGGCGGTGCCCTGACGCTCCTTCTCGAACCAGCGCGAGGTATAGGCGACGCCCACGATGAACGACCCGCCGGCCAGCCCGAGACCGAGCGCGGCGAGCAGGAAGATCTCGTAGGTCTGGACACTGGTCAGCAGCCAGACGGCGACCGCCGTGACCAGCATCTGCAGCGGGAACATGACCCGCCCGCCGAACTGCTCTGTCCAGACGCCGAGGAAAATGCGGCTGATCGACCCGGTCAGCACCGGCGTTGCAACCAGCAGGCCGAATTGCGTGTCGTTGAGCCCGAGGTCCTCCTTGATCTGCACGCCGATGATCGAGAAGATCGTCCAGACTGCGAAGCAGACCGTGAAGGCAAAGGTGCTCAGTCCCAAGGCACGGTACTGGTCCGTGCGTGTGACGCCGTCGCGCGTTGGCATGAGGGTCTCCTGAGGTTGATCCTGGGTGACGTTCGCGGTTGACGAAACACGGCGGAGCGGGAGACTTTCTTGACCTAAGTCAAATTGCGCGGCGCCGGCCTGCCAAATAATTCGGGATACGAAATCCGTCGCGACGCGACTTGAACGAGTTGGGAAGGCGCGGCGGTCGAAATCAAATGATAGCTTGACAATTATCAATTATCTGCCGAGACACGCCAAGAGTGAACGGAAGGACGCGATGAGATCCGATGATATCCCCGCGATTCGGGACCTTGACCTCTTCCGCTCGATGGCCGAGGACAGCTTTCACACTCTCGTCCAGGCGGCCTATCTGCAAGGCTTCCCACCCCAGGTCGACCTGATCACCGAGGGCGATCCTGCGGATTTCCTGCATGTCGTGGTGTCCGGGGCGGTCGATCTCTATGCCGGCTGGAACGGGCGCGAGACCAGCATGGCCACTGTGCGCCCGATCTCGACCTTCATCCTGGCCGCGACGATCCG
The DNA here is from genome assembly GCF_037083785.1 of Roseovarius sp. D22-M7. Lineage (NCBI taxonomy): Bacteria > Pseudomonadati > Pseudomonadota > Alphaproteobacteria > Rhodobacterales > Roseobacteraceae > Roseovarius > Roseovarius sp. D22-M7. The sequence continues at coordinate 16,143 of NZ_JBAPKY010000062.1, read as the reverse complement.
CGACGCGCGGTACCTGATGTCGGCCCGTACGCTGGAGAAAAGCCGCATCATCCTGATCCCCAGTGAGGACGTGCGCGCGGCCTTCGACGCGGATGGCGAGTTCGCCCGCGCCGTGGTGCGCGAACTCGCCCAGTGCTACCGCTCGGTCGTCAAGGCCCAGAAAGACCTCAAGCTGCGCAGCTCGCTCGAACGGCTGGCGAATTTCCTGTTGCGTCAACAACGGCGCGCGGGCGGCGTACCCGGCTTCGAGCTGCCCTTCGACAAACGCCGCCTCGCCTCGTTTCTGGGGATGACGCCGGAAAACCTCAGCCGCGCCTTCAAATCCTTGCAGAATTACGGCGTGGCCGTCGACGGCGCGCGCGTCAACATCAACGATCGCGCCGACCTCGAAAGTCTCGCGAAACCCACCCCGCTGATCGACGATTCGACAACATGAAGGAGACCCTCATGAGCAAATCCATGCCCGGTGCCGCCGGCGATCTCGCCGATGACTATCCCGAGATCTGGAACGCCTACGCGGCACTCGGCAAGGCCACGGCTGATTGCGGCCCGCTGACGGATCGCGAAAAGCGGCTGGTGAAGCTGGCGCTTGCCATCGGCGCAGGCTCGGAAGGGGCGGTGCATTCGCATACCCGCCGCGCGATGTCGGACGGGATCGAGAAAGCCGCATTGCATCAGGTCGCGATGCTCGCCATCGGGCCGCTGGGGCTGCCGCGCGCCGTCGCCGCCAAGACGTGGATCGAGGATATTGAAGAGTGAGTCGCGATGGATTGGCCGACCTCTCAGGGAACGCTCGGCACGTCGGGATCCTCTTTCGCAAGCTTCCTTATAAGCTGCCTGTTGGCGCAGAACGCCGGCACGCCCGTATGTGTAGACGCGCTGTCGAGCCAGGCCGCGCAGATTTCACTGGACTCACAGGCAAGACAGGTGTGGACGCTTTCACGAACGAAGGGTGCCAGATCGCGCGAGGCGCTCAGCGCCGCGACGCTGACCCCAGAGCGCCCGAACATACGTCGGCGCAATGACATCCGAGCTTCGAATGTTTCGATGGTCAGGTTGTCTGGCGTCAGGGCTGGCATGGCGGATCTCTGCAGTGAACGACGATGATGAAATCATAGCACGAGAAGACTTCCAAGTCGCGCTGTGTTACGCACCCAATTCAAGTTTGGACGTCAGCTCCGTAAGTGGGGCCGTGTCAGGGCAGCGGGCTGACCCCGAACAGATAGGGATGCAGCCCGATCAGACCGACATAAAGCGCGATACCCGCCGCGAGACGCATGGCGGTGGCCAGCGATATTGGCTCGGAAACGGTGGGCGCAGCCCTTGCGGCATCGCGCAGCCGGTCCCAGTCCCCGCCCATCTCGCGCCGCTTGCGCCGGTCGATCAAGCGCCCGCCAAGGCCGGCGAACGCGGCGAAGGTGCCGAACAGGATGACATGCGCGAGATCGCCGTTCGGCACGACATGCGCGCCCGCCCATAGCGCCAGCGCGACCAGCAGCGGATGGCGCGTCCAGCGGACGATGCCGGGGTGTCTCGGCGCGAACCGATGGTTGCGCGCGCCGCCGAAGGAGAACGGGTTGGGCCGCGCGATGCTCAGCCCGAGGATCAGGCAGACCGGCAGCATCACCGTGAGCACCACATGGTTCTGCCACGGGGCCCAGCCCCAGAGGGGGACGTAAGGCGCGCGACCCGCCGCGACGATCAGCCAGGCCAGAACCGCCAGCGACAGCACGGAATAGGCGACGGTGAACCCGGCCCGCCCGAGCCGCGCCTGCAGCAAAGGCCGCACCGGCGGGCGCACCGGGATCGAATGCGATAGGAAAAAGACCGTGTAGGCCGCCGCGAATTCGACCCATCCCATCGCCGTGCCGCCTCAGATGCGCTTGTTCGGCGGCAGGCGCAACAGCGCGCCGCCATAGACCACGGCGAACCCGCCGTAGGCGGCGATCCAGGCCAGCCCTGCGCCGATATGCAGCGCCCCGGCGATCCCGGGCCAGAAACCGGCGGCAAGCCGCGCCAGCACGGCCACCACAAGGGCGGCATAGATCGCCACGGTGCCCGGCCCGGCGCTCAGCGCCTGCCCGGTATGGCCCAAGGTGGCGCGCGTCATCACCGCCAGCGTCATCAGCCCGATCGCCCCAGCCATCCAGAGATGCTGTGCGCCGGCCATCCCCAGGCTGCCGGGCATCAGGATCTCGGCCGCAACCGCGAGCGCCCCCAGCGGCACGAAGGCATAGCCCGCATGCAGTACCAGGACCAGCGGCTCTGCCGCTGTCCGATGTCCCGACCAGCGGACGAGACGCCCCAGATGCAGCGCACCTGCCAGCAGCAAGGCGGCGCCCGTCGCTGCGTGCAGTGGCCAGATCACCCACAGGACGAGGGCTGCGAGCAACACGACCAGCGCCGCCTTGTCAAAGCCCTGCATCGGCGGAGTCGGCAACTGCGCGCGCTGCCGTTTGACCAGCCAGTTGCGGGTGAACGAGGGCACGACCCGCCCGCCGATCACCGCGATCATCATGAGCGCCGCCCCGAGCCCGAGGCGCAGGCCATGGCCTTGCGCGGCATAGCCGCCTCGCGCCGCCTCCCAATGGAACAGCGCGTTGCCGGCGGCGAAGACGGCGAGCATGCAAAGAACGATCAGGTTGCGCCAGTTGCGGCCCGCCACGATCTCGCGCGCCAGCACCGCAGCCAGCACGACCGGCAGAGACAGGTCGGCCACGGCAACGGCGACCGGTGGCAGCGTCTGCGACACCGCCACCGCGACGCGGCCCGCGATCCACAAGGCCACCAGCCCGCCAAGCGGCCAGCCGACGATCGGCAGCCGCCCGGTCCAGTTCGGCACCGCGGTCAGCAGGAACCCCGCCACGACGGCCCCGAGATAGCCGAAGAGGAACTCATGCGCGTGCCAACTGACCGGGTCGAAGGCCGTGGGCAGGACCACCCGCCCGGCCAGCATCGGCACCCATAGCGCCATCGACAGCACGGCCCAGAGCGCGGCCCCCAGGAAGAACGGACGAAACCCGTAGGTCAGGATCGCCGGCCCGTGCCAGGCGCGGATCTGCGCGGCGGTGCTGCTCATGGCGCGTCCCTGTCGACCTGCAGACCGGCCTCGGTGACGATGACATCGAGCGCGATGTCATGCGGTTGCGGATGGATGGTGTCGAGCTTTGCTGCCTGGAACCCCACGCCGATGGTGACGGGACGCGGCGACAGCGCCGCCAGCGTCCGGTCGAAATACCCACCCCCATAGCCGAGGCGGTAGCCCGCCATGTCCCAGCCCATCAGCGGCGCGAGAGTGATTTCGGGGGTCACTGCCACGGCGTCGTCCGGCGGGACGGGAATGTTCCAGTCGCCGCGCACCATGCGCGTCTGGGGCGTCCAGTGGCGGAAGACCAGCGGCGCGTGCTTCACCTCGACCAGCGGCAGCGCGACGGTCGCGCCGGCCGCACTCAGCTCTTCCATCAGCGGGCGCAGATCGGGTTCGCCCTTGATCGGCCAGTAGGCCGAGACGACGCGCCCGCGCATGTCGCCGAACCGGGCCGCCAGAAGATCGCGAAGGTGTCCGGTCAGCGCAGCGGCTGCCGCGCGGCGGTCCTGCACGCGCATCGCCTGCCGCGCGGGGCGCAGCCGCGCCCGCTCGGCCCGGCGCCAGCGTGCGACGTCGCTCGGCTGTTGCGGATCGAAATATCCCGGCGCGATATCCGCCGCCATGCAGGGCGGCGAGGCGTAGCGGCGGGCGTCATCGGCGGTCATGTCGCGTCCTCTCGTGTCAGTCTTTCGCGAAGGTGCTCGCGCAGCACCACCGCCTGGTTGTGATCGCGGTCCTTCGCGGCGAAGAGCAGGATCACCGGCCCCGCCCGGCACCAGGCAAGACAGCGGTCGACCGCCTCGGGGGTGTCGCCAAGCTCGGCCAGATAGCTTTCGCGGAACGCCGCCCACCTGGCGGGATCGTGGCCGAACCAGGTGCGCAGCGCAGTCGAGGGGGCGGCCTCGCGGATCCAGTCATCGAGTTGCAAGGCCGCCCTCGCGATGCCGCGCGGCCAGACGCGATCAACCAGCAGGCGCGCGCCGGGCAGGTCCGACAGATCGTCATGGACCCGTGCGAGGCGGATCGGGAAAGCGGTGTCGGTCATTCGCGGCCTCGCATCCGGGGCGACCGGTCAGTCGCGCCAGTAATCATTGGCGGCGGCGATCGTCGCGAAATACGCGGCGACCACGCCGGAAGCGTCGATCAGGCTGTCAGGGTCGTGCGCATAGTTGGGGCGCAGCTTGTGCAGGGTCTCGACATTGGGTTGCGTCGTCTTGACCGCCGTGCGGGCCATCGTGACCGCCAGGTCGAAGCCCTGCGCGGGGGTTTCGGTCACCAGGCTGGGCAGCCAGCTCGCGGTGTCGTCCTGCGCCACCGCCGGCGCCCCGAGCAGGCAGGCACCGACGAGAGAGGCGAGAATATGGCGGGTCATGATATGCTCCTTTCGTGGTCGGTACCGGTGGCCAAGGCCGATGCATGCCGTCGATCACGACTGCATCTGCGGATAACGCATGTCGGTCTCGACCCGCAGAGGCGATGATCGGGGACGTGTCGGTATGCGTCATCGACACCCTCGCGATTTCCTGTTGGTAAATCACTTTAGGCCTGATAAAAGGCATTGTAAATACCTATTCAAAGAACGATCACCGAATACGCGACCACTGAAAGGCTCCACCACGATGCGCCTGACCTCCTTCACCGATTACGGCCTGCGCATGCTCATGCGCATGGCCGGCGCGCCGGACCGCGCCTTTTCGACCGCCGAGCTGGCCGAGGAGTTCGGGCTGTCGCGCAACCACCTGGCCAAGATCATGCAAAAGCTTGCCCATGGCGGCTTCGTTGCCACGCGCCGCGGCGGCGGCGGCGGCGCCATGCTGGCGCGCCCGGCCGAACAGATCCGTCTGGGCGCCCTCGTCGGGGCGCTGGAGGAGGGATATCCGCTCGTCGAATGTTTCGGCGCCGATGGCGGCAATTGTTCGATCGACGGCAAGTGTCGCCTCAAAGCACGCCTGCGCGTGGCCGAATCGCGCTTCCTGCAGGACCTCGATCGCTCGACCCTTGCAGATATCGCGCTGACGTCTGAACCGGCCACCTGAAAAAGGACTTTCCCCGATGGCGATGACAGCAACCCTGACCCTGTCGGAACGCCGGATCGGTTTCGGCCTGGCGGTCGCGCTGACGCTGCTTGGCCTCGCCATGGCAGGGGTCGCGCGGCACGGGCCGATGGCGCTGCATGGCGGCCTCGCGATGATCCTCGGCGTCGCGCTCGTCTTCGTGCTGGGCGGCGCGCTTTACGATCAGCCCGATCCGCCGGCCCGCCGCCTGACGCGGTACTACGACGCGCCGATCCGGTTCGGGATCGTGATGACGCTGATTTGGGCGGTGATCGCCATGGTATAGGCATTGGTGGTTGCCGCCTCGCCGGTTATGCGCGGCGCAGGCAAGTCTTGCGGTGTGCGCGCCTGCCAGACGAAGGCGCCCCCGCTACTCCAAGCACAACAACGCCAGTCAGTGTCCAGAGACCGCGACGCAGGGTCCTCCTGGATGTGTTTGCTGTTTTCATCGGCTCTTTTCGAGACGACTTTGCGCGGGACTCGCCGAAGAGCGAAGTCCGCATGTGATACCAACGGCCTTAGCCTTTGACCGCTTTAGCGTATTCTCGGGTGGTAATCGAGCGCACGGTGGCGATGTCGTTGGCGAAGAAGTTCCAAGCGTCGCAGGATCGTGCCACGATGTCCTCGTAGGTTTCGAACACGGAGATGGCGAGGCGGTTGGCGCGGAGGTAGGCCCAGACGTTCTCGACCGGGTTGAGCTCCGGGGCGTATGGCGGGAGCGGCAGTAGGGTGATGTTGTCGGGGATGCGAAGCGCCTTGGACCCGTGCCAGCCGGCGCCGTCGAGCACGAGAATGGCGTGCGCACCTTCGGCGACGGTGCGGGAGAACTCGGCGAGGTGGGCATTCATCGCGGCGGTGTCGACGTTGGGCATGACCAGCGCGGCGGTGGCTCCGCGTTCGGGGCAGACGGCGCCGAAAATGTAGGCCCAGGTGTAGCGGGTGTCGCGCGGGGCGCGTGGTCGGCTGCCGCGCGGAGCCCAGATGCGGGTGAGCGTGCCTTGCTGGCCGACCCTCGCCTCGTCTTGAAACCAGATCTCCAGGGGCTTGCCCCGGGCGCTCTCCGGCAGGGCGTCGGTTACGGTCCCGGCAAAGTTTTTTTGAACGCCTCCTGGGTCTCGGGATCGGATTTCGGGTGCTGCGGACGCACCGACAGCCGGCGAAATCCGAGCGCGGCCAACTGCTTGCCCACGGTGCGCTCGTGCATGGTGACGCCGAAGTGCGCCTCGATCTTGCGCTGAAGGTCGACGCGCCGCCAGCGCACCACCCCGTCCACGGCAGGGTCGGGACCCCCGCGCACCATCCGTGCCAGCTCGGCCTTCTGCTCAGCGCTCAGCCGCGGCTTCGGCCCGGCCGAGCGGCGGTCAGACAGCCCCTCCAGCCGTCGGCGTTGTAGCGGTGCCCGTTCGTCGGGAAAACCGTCCACTGGACGGTTTTCCGATCCTCCTCACCCCGGAGCGTCTGTCGGTCCATCCCACAGGTCTCGGCCGCAGTCTTGCGGTCCACCCCCTCCAGCACCAGCGCGATGGCCAGCATCCGCCGCGCCGCCTTGGCATCCTTCGCCGTCGCCGCCGCAACCCGAAGCTCACGTGCCGACAGGTCCGTTCGTGTGATCGCAACCGCCATCGAAACCTCCATGCTTCGATGAAAGGGAATCACAGCAGTGAACCGAAGAGAAGCCCGCGAGAGTCACGGACCGGGGCCGTTGGTATGAGTTGTCCCTTCCGGTCGGGCATGGTCTGGCTCGGGTCATCCGACATCTGCTGCATCATCTCGATGCAGCCTCCATCATAGGGCCTATCTGATGCGTCATCTGCATCATGCCCTGCATCCCGGAAATGTCACCGCCCATCATGCCGCCGTCTTGCATCATCTGTCCGTCCATCTGCGCGGGCGCGTTGCTAGCCGCGCTTGTTGCGGATCGTGACCAGCTGCTCGACCACCAGCTGCTTGAGCCATTCGCTGTCGGCCCAGTCCGGCAGATGCACCGTGCCGGCCGGGTCTGGCGCGTCCGGTTCGGTTGGGCGGTCCAGCCGCAAGTAGCGATATGTCTCTGCCTTGAAGGTGGCGGTCGCCACGGTCCAGAGGCGCGCGCCGCGTTTCAGCTTGCGCCAGTTCACCGCGGCATCGAAAAAGGTCGGCCCCGACACGGGCGTGGCGCGGTTTAAGCCTTCTATGCCCTTCACCGGCGCGAGACCATGAACACCTTGCGCCGATGCGCGAACGTGGTGGTGCGCGCCTCGGCCAGCGTGACCCGGTCGCCTTCCTCTTCGGCCGAAGCTGGGTAGGCACCCCGCGCGCGCATCTGATGATCGGGATCGGTCATCCCGCTCAGCCGGGCATCAGAGGCCGCAGCATCGATCGAGCCATCGGCAAACAGCACCAGTCGTCCAGTCTTGCGCGCCTTCTGCACAGCCCCACGCGATAGCCCGGCATAGTCGGCATAGGCGCGCTCGGGCATACCTTCCATGGCACTGTGATCGCCTTCAATGCATTGGAACCAAACGCGGAAAATCGTCCATTCGAGTTGATTACACGTCCCCGTCGAGCGACTCTGGTCCCCACGAGGCGGCGGCATCGCGCCCCCGCCAGGCTCCGGATCGGAGACAGCTTCATGACCATCGCCCAACGTTACAACGCCGAGGCGGCCCGCCTGCTTCCCCACATGGCGGAAAGCCTGGCCGTCGAGCCGACCATCACCACCGCGAACGAGTTCGACGAGATCGTGTTCCGCCGCAGCGAATTCCTCGGCGGCATGGCCTGCACCATCCTCGCCATGATCGAACGGCAGGATCAACGAGCAAGAGGTTGAGCACGCGCGCGCAGATCGCCGTCGAGATCGGGCCCGAGGAATGGGCGCACGTCTACGTCCACTATAATGGGTATCCCGCGCACATGCTGCTCGCGCTGGCGCGCTGGCTGCCCGAGGACATCCTCGCCGCGCGAGAAATCCGGCAGGTCCGCAAGGATGAAATCGACGGCTTCGAGCCGCCCCGCGACCCGCCCGTCCTGCCAATGCCCACGCGCGAGCTTTGTCATCTCTATGTCTGGCTCGCCGGAGCTTGGGTCGAGGTCAACCCGGATGCCGAATGATCAGAAAGCAACTTTATGGCTCTGATTCTCCTACACTTTCAGAACCCGTCGAGCGATTCTGGTGACACAAGGACGATGCAACTCACCATACGGAGCCACCGAGATGACCACCCGCCTCAATTCGATCACCACGCCGCGCCACCAGCTCCGCGCCGAGAAGGCGCGCCGTAACCGCGAAGCCGCCATGAACGCTTTCATCGGCAAGAAGGCCGAGATCGACGAGATGCTCGCGCGCCTGCAGGCGCTCAGCGACGATCATTTTGACTGCCACCCAGACGAGATCAGCTGGGGCGAAGTAGGCACGCTCGAGCATTATTCCAGCCTCCTCAAGCGCATCACCGACAGCGCCTTCAACGAGGGCGAACACGCCGAGTGATCTTTCCAGCCCGGCCTTCGGCGCAGCTCGCCACCATGGCGGGATGAGCCCGGACCGTGGCCCCAGTGGGGCCGCGTAAGCCGGGCGAATGCCGGTAGAAGGCGGCGCATCCCGCGTTGCCCGACCACACCGGAGGCCCCGATGTCCAAACTCACTGACACACAGACCATCATCCTCAGCCGCGCGGCCACGCGCCCCGGCAATCTTGCCATGCCGCTGCCCGAGGGGCTGCATGGCGCTGCCGCCAAAATGTCCGTCGCCCGGATGATTTCCAATGGCTGGCTCGAGGAGGTCGATGCCGATATCCGCCGCGGCGAGCCCCTTTGGCGCGAAACTGGCGATGGTCATGGCACCACGCTGATCGCGACCGAGGCCGGGCTGGAGGCGATCGGGATCGAGCCGGTGGTCCCCAAGGCCACCAACGTCCCGCGCAAGGCGAAGCCGGACCCCGCGGCGACGTCGGAGGCTTCCGAAGCCCCGACGCCTCCGGCCATCCGCGCCGGCACCAAGCAGGCCCGGATCATTGCGCTGCTTCAGCGCCCCGAGGGGGCGTCCATTGGCGAAATCGTCGAGGCGACCGGCTGGCAAGGACATTCTGCCAGAGGCATGATCTCCGGGGCGCTCAAGAAGAAGCTGGGCCTCGCGATCACTTCCCGGAAAGAGGCGGACAGGGGCACCGTCTACAGTCTGGACGCATGATCGGGCTCAAGCCTCGTCGAGATCGATCCGAGCTGCAATGTCCGGCGCGATCTGCCCCGCGTGCAGCGCCAACAGGATCAGCTTCGCATCCAGCGTTTCACCGTCATCCAGTGCCGTTTCCACTCGATCGTCGATGCGATCGGCATCGGCCACGCTGTTGCTGGCCGCAAACTGTTCATGTCCGAGCATGCAATAGGCCAGCAACTGTGATGCTTCGGCGAACGCAGCATCCTGATTTCTGACACCGGCATGTTTCTTGTTGAGCTTGATCACGGTCAGCTTCACGGGCTCCGGGACGAGAAGCGGATGCACGCCGGATGCGCGGAGCGCATCATCAAGGGCCCGCATTGCGGCGGAGCGGCCCAGCATGTCGAAAAGGCGAAACATGGCAGCGTCCCTATCAGGCTTTTGGCGCGCCCACATCTCCATTCCGGCAAGCTGGTGGCGTCAGTACTACCGCCAGTGCTCGAACAGCCTGCGCAGCGTGTAACCGCGCAGAAGCGATATGCCGGTGAAGACCCCGCCAAGCGCCAGGTTCTCGCCGAGGCTCACCTGCAGACCGAACCATGGAAACACCATGATCTGCATCGCCACGGCTAGCGCATAGCCGACAATGACATTGGTGACGGATTCGACGAGAGACATGCGCCGCGTCTGCCTCATTCGTCTCACGCCGAGGCCTTCGATTCATCGAGGATGCGCTGTGAGATCCGGCCCACATTGACGATGATGCACGCGCTTTTGCCTGATGCGATCAAGAGCGCGTCGTCATTGGTGTCTTGAACAAATTCGCAACGGTTCCTTCTTCCGGGCCCGTCCTCAAACGGATGGATCAGCCAGAGTACCCCGCCACAGTCGCCCGGCTGATCGGCGCTGGAGCACAGGAATGGCGACAGATGCTCCTGCACGAGGCCAAATGCGGTCTTTGGCCCATGGCCGATCATGCGCAATTCCTGTGCTGCAGCGATTGCCACGACGTCGCGCCAGCTATACCAGCGATCTTTTCCCGGCTCCGGCATATGCTCAGGACGAAACCCGTCACGCGATATGGCCTGGTTCAGGTCATCACGACGGATCGGTATCGTGCGCAGCAGATCGCCAGTTCGCCACCGCATGATATTGCTGGTCATGTCTTCGGTATTCCCGTTTCATCAACCATCTCGCCTCGGCCAGCTAGCTGCGCTCTCCGCCCCGTCGCGGTCTCCCAGCGCCGTACGGCGACGTCGCAATAGGCCGGATCGAGATCGATCGCGAAGCATCGCCGCTCGGTGCGTTCCGCCGCGACGATCTGGGTGCCGGAGCCGCAGAAGGGTTCGTAGATCAAGTCGCCCGGATCGGTAAAGGCCGCAAGGACCGCTTCGACCAGCGCCACCGGGAACACGGCCGGGTGCGATCCGGCCGCGCCCAGCCCGCCCTTGTGGCGCATGACGCGGAACACGCTGTCGGGGATGCGGTGGCTCTGGATCGCGTTGCCAGTGCCGGTCTTGGCCCTGACCTGGCCCTCGGTGGTGCGCAGCCCACCGCCGCCCAGCGTCTCGCCCGCATGTTTGCTTGGCACCGTCTTGTGCGGCTTTCGGGGCTGGCGGTTGAAGTGAAAGATGAACTCATGCGACGGCGCGAGGCGGCCGTTCCAGTCGCCGGGCAATCCGGGCCCCTGATCCCATACATACCAGCCGAAGCGTCGCCAGCCAGAGCTGCGCATCCACTCCACCCAGCCCTGCCAATAGGGGATCCACTCGCCATCGCGATGCACGAGGCCAAGGTTGACCAGCAGCTGGGCCGCGTCGGTGACCGGCGCCACCGCGAAGACGCCCTGCATCAGAGCGTCCCAATCGCCCACCTTCTGCTTGGCCGCGCCATAGTCACGCTGCTGGGCATAGGGTGGCGAGGTGAACATCAGCGACGCCTGCGCGCCCTCCATCAGTCTGGTCACGACATCCGCGTCAGTGGCATCCCCGCAGATCAGGCGGTGATTGCCCAGCGCCCAGATATCGCCGGGCTGCGTGATGGGCTCGGCCGGCGGCTCGGGGATGGTGTCGGCAGTGTCTTCATCGATCGGCGTGCGATCATCATCTGCGCTATCCGCATCATTGAGCAGCGCCTCCAGCTCGTCCTCATGGATGCCGATCAGCCCGAGGTCGAAATCCTCGGCCATCAGCCCGCGCAGCTCTTCCAGCAGCAGCGCCTCGTCCCAGCCGCCCAGCTCGGTCAACTTGTTGTCCGCGATGCGATACGCCCGGCGCTGCGCTTCGGTCAGATGGCTAAGAACGATGACCGGCGCCTCCGCCAGTCCCAGCTGTGCCGCGGCCAGGACACGGCCATGGCCCGCGATCAGCTCGCCATCGTCACCAACCAGGCAGGGCACGGTCCAGCCGAACTCGGCCATGCTCGCGGAAATCCGCGCCACCTGGTCGGCGTCGTGGGTTTTGGCGTTGCGGGCATAGGGCTTGAGCTGTTCAAGCGGCCAGAACTCGATCTGGCTCGGACGCATCTGCACGCTCATGCCGCGCGCCTCCCGGCCTTCAGTGCGGCGAAGCTTTCGCCGGTTTCCACCAGCACGGCTTCCTCACCGGTGAAAGACTGCCAGCGCTCGATGGCGACATCGACATAGGCCGGGTCGAGCTCGATGCCGTAGCAGATCCGGCCGGTCGTCTCGGCCGCGATCAGCGTGGTGCCGGATCCCATGAAGGGTTCAAACACGGCCTGCCCGTGGTTGGAGTTGTTCAGGATCGGGCGGCGCATGCACTCCACGGGCTTCTGGGTGCCATGCACCGTCTCGCTGTCCTGATCCTTGCTCGCGATCTGCCACAGGGTCGTCTGCTTGCGATCGCCGGCCCAGTGGCCCTTCGCCTTGGCGCGCACGGCATACCAGCAGGGCTCGTGCTGCCAGTGGTAGTCGCCGCGGCTGAGCACCAGCCGATCCTTGGCCCAGATAATCTGCGAGCGGATGGCGAAACCCGAGGCGGTCAGCGACTCCGCCACCTCGGCCGCATGCAGGGCTCCGTGCCAGACATAGGCGACATCACCCGGAAACAGGGCCCATGCCTCGCGCCAGTCGGCATGGTCGTCATTGAGCACCTTGCCGGTGCGCTTGGTCTTCGCGGCGCCCGCCTGGTTACGCCAGGCAGGGTCATAGGCCACGCCATAGGGCGGGTCGGTGACCATCAGCAGCGGCTTTACATCGCCCAGCAGCGCCCCGACCACATCGGCCGATGTGCTGTCGCCACAGATCAGCCGGTGATCCCCCAGCTGCCAGAGGTCCCCCGGCACCGACACCGGCGTGGCCGGCGCTTCGGGAATGTCATCCTCGCCCTCGACCGGGCCGTCGCCGTCCTGCGCCTCGGGATCCTGCAGGAGGGCGTCGAGTTCGGCCTCACCGATCCCCAGCAGCGAGAGGTCGAAATCATCGGCCAGCAGCCCCGCGATCTCGTCGCGCAACATCGCCTCGTCCCAGTCGCCGAGCTCGGTCAATTTATTGTCCGCGATCCTGTACGCCCGCCGCTCGGCCTCATCCAGATGGCTGAGCCGGATCACCGGCACCTCGGTCAGCCCCAGCATGGTGGCGGCCAGCACCCGGCCATGCCCGGCGATCAGCTCGCCATCGTCGGCGACCATGCAGGGCACGGTCCAGCCGAACTGCGCCATGCTGGCGGCGATCTTCGCCACCTGGTCGTCGCCGTGCATCTTGGCATTGCGGGCATAGGGGCGCAGCCGGTCGATCGGCCACGCCTCGATCTCGCTTGGCGCGAAGACAAGATCCATGGGTGTTCTCTGCTGTGGTGAAAGGCGGACAGACGCAGACGCGCGACCGGACCGGTCGGCGACAGCACCAGGATCCGCGATGTAGGAAAAAAGCAAAACGCCCGCGAGGGGTGTCCTCCGGGCGCAATTGTTCGATTATTAAGGGGTACGTCAAGGGGGCTAGAAATGTCAAAGGGTTTTTTTGCATTGGAATCAAAATCTTCCCTGAACATCGCCCCGGCGGGCCTGCGAGGGGTTTTCCGAGGCGGCTTCCGGCTGGGGTGGATTCCGTTCAGGTGGCTTCCCTGGATTCCTCCGAGGAATCCACCTTGCCAGCGGGGCCCTCGGCTAAGCTGCTGATAATGAGTCAGAAATCCGAGTCGAGCCGATGAGGTGGATTCCAAGTGGATTCCCCGGTGAGGAATCCAGTCGCTAGCGAAATCGCGCGCTGAGCCCCCCCGTATACGATCAGCGCCATGGAGGAACCGTGGGAGGGGGGGCAAGCGACCCGGCGGGCCGAGTTGCGGTAGTCACCGAAGCGGCCGCTCGGGCTTGATGCGGCGAAAGACCGTTGTCAGCCCAGAGCGGACCCACAGCCCTTGGCCTGAATCTGCGATAGCTGACCTTCGCTGCGCGGATTGCGAACTGGTGAACTGTCGGACAAAGCGGTCATTTCGGGATCGGCTGCACCCCATAGGTGCGACAAGCATCTGCGCGCAATTCCGCTTCGCTTCGATCCGGGTAGAAAACATAGCTTGGCGCGAGGATGGGCGAGGACCGCTCAACACAGATGGATATCACGTGGCGGATCGGAAACGCGCCGCCTGTCTTTACCAGAAGCGGTGCAGCCAACGACGCGAAACTTGGCTGATCGGCGGCGATGATTTCAGCCATCCCTTCCAGCTTACGCCCGCGCTGAAGAAAAACGTCGATCAGACTGACACAGACCGCAGGGTTTGCCCGGATGTTCCTGACACTGCGCCCCGAGGCGATATCGGCGATTACAAGCCTGTCGGAGTTTGTTTCGTCATAGATCTCCTTTGGAGAAACATTCGGCCTGTTGCTGGAATCCACGGTTGCGAGCCAGCAGAGAACGTACCTTTCCGGCTCCTTGAAGTTGCTTGTCATGTGCGTTTCTCGAAGATGAGGCGGACACCGAAAAGCACGAGAAACGTCCCTATGATCCGCTCGATCCACACGCTAAACCGCCTGTAGGCTGCGCGCGCCCTCCCACGGAGCGTAGTCCAAGGTCATTGCAAAATAGCCGATCAGCTTTTCGATCTCTGCCACGAACAAGTGAACCGCGGGTTCAAGTAGCCGAAGCAGATCATCCAGAACGTCCGGCGGCAACGCTGCTACGCCGCGCTCGAATGTGGCGTGATCTTGGATCGTCGGCAGAACCTGTGGGCCGCCGTCTGGCCACGTCCGCCGGGGGCTCATTCCCCAGTCACCACCTCGAAGCCTTCGTCAAGCCAGCCGGTGATGCCGCCGACCATGATTTTGACCGGTCGGCCCAATTCGGCCAGCCGCAGCGCCCCGCGCGCAGCCCCGTTGCAGTGGGGTCCGGCACAATAGGTGACGAACAGCGTGTCCTCCGGCCAAGCGTTCACCTTCGATCTCGTTATTTTGCCATGCGGCAGAAGGACGGCTCCCGGGATGTGGCCATCGGCATATAGCGAAGAGCTGCGAACATCCAGAAGGACAAAGTCAGGGTCTTTGGACAGAGCGTCATGCACGTCCCAGCAATCGGTCTGGAACGTGAACTCAGCGGCGAAATGCTGCCTTGCGTCATCACTGGAGGCGGCGGGCATTGCAGTCACGGAAGAGGGCATGAGCATATCCTTTCTCAATCGTCGAAAGAATATAGCCAGGCGACGACATTCGTGGCAATTGGCAGGAATGACAATGTCCGAAAAGATCATGCCAAACGTATCTACTCTCCCGCCAACCACGGGGCCACTGGTTTCCGCTCTTCTTTATGACGGCCTTTGCACGTTCGAGTTTGGCATCGTGGCTGAGGTGTTCGGGCTGGACCGGCCCGAGATGGGACCGGCTTGGTATCGCTTCGCTAGCTGCGCTATCGACCCCGGACCTCTGCGCGCGCACGGCGGCTTCACCCTGACGCCCGACCATGGGCCGGACCTGCTGGACGAGGCCGACATTATCATTGTGCCGGGGTGGAAGGACGCAGGTGCAGAAGTGCCTGAGGCGTTGTTGGACCGACTTCGCGCCGCGCATGCCCGAGGCGCAAGGTTGGTGTCGATCTGCTCTGGCGCCTTCGTTCTAGCAGCCACCGGCCTGCTGGATGGTGCAACGGCCGCGACCCACTGGCGTTATGCCAGCGCCTTGCAAGACCGCTTTCCAAAGGTCAAAGTCGACGCCGCATCCCTTTACCGCAGCCACAACAGGATCTTTACATCAGCAGGAAGCGCGGCTGGCATCGACCTGTTGATCGAGATCGTTAAGCAGGATTTTGGCGCGGAAGCCGCCAACTCCGTGGCCCGCCGACTAGTCGTTCCAGCTCACCGTACCGGCGGACAGGCCCAGTTCCTCGAGCGGCCCGTGCCCGTCTATCAGGGAGGCCAGATTGCACCGCTTCTCGACCGCATGCGTGAGACACTCGCCGAGGATTGGCCGCTCGAACGGATGGCGCGGGACCGCAGCATGAGCCTTCGGACGTTTTTACGCCGCTTCAAGAATGCTACCGGCATGACACCCGGCGTCTGGCTGAGGACGGAGCGGGTCGAGGCTGCGAAGGCACTGTTGTCTGGAGGCCACCTCGGCATTGATGCGATCTCGACGGCTGTCGGGTTCGGCTCCGCGCACGCATTGCGTCACCACTTCCGCAGCCGGACAGGACTGCCGCCGTCCGCCTTCCGGCAGCAGTTTCTGCCTACAGGCACCGCTACAAGCGAATGACCGTTGTGGGCTCTGAGCCGGCTTTCGCCGCATACTACACGAAGGGCTGCTAAGGGGAAACGGACCAAATTTTGCAAAGGTCGCTCCCTGCGCATGCACTAAATCGCTCCGCGATAGTGGCTCTGGGTGGCGGCGTTGCGCTGAAGCGGGTTTTGCTTCGCGATTTTCGAGGTCGG
>NZ_JBAPKY010000061.1:0-17564 GCF_037083785.1 Roseovarius sp. D22-M7 | reverse complement strand
GCCATAATGCGCAAGCTCTTGGAGACCGCCAACGCGCTGGTCAAAGCTGACCGCATCGGGGTCGATAAAACCCCTTGCGCATGACGGATACTCAACGCATTCCCGGTCGGCCAGCAGCATACTGATGGTCCTGGCAGGGAAATTCGCAAGATAGCGCTTGAACAGGGTAATGCGCATGGCCGTGTCGGAGCAACCGCGGCTCTCGATCACTGTCCAGAGCAGAGGCACCCGGAACCGGTGGATCACCATCTACCAACTTCGCGACACGACTTTTCCCTGCGAGGCGGGCAATCCGCTCGATCGTTGCACAAGCAACGACCTTGCACGTGATCTTTGTCCATCATTTGCGCGACCTTCTGCGGTTTTTCTTGCCAAGAGGCCGAGAAGCCCCGACGCTCACGAATACCGCTTCAACGAACACCATGAACATGACGGGAAGACAGACATGGCGAGATATCGATCCATTGTAAGCGTTGCAGCCCTTTTATCCGCGGCCGGCGCGGCATCTGCCGATACCACCGATGTCACGTGGCAGAACCGGGTGGTGATTGAAAAACAGGGGGAGTTCTGCTCGGACGACCCCAATTGCTTCAACCGGTATCACCCGGAGGTAGAGTCCGTCGCCACGGCCGCGCCCGGAGATTTCATCGTCTTCGAGACGCGTGACGCGCTGGACAGCGATCTGACACTCGAATCCAACGCTGACGACGTAGGCGCGCTCGATCTCTCGGGCGTGCATCCCATGACCGGGCCGGTCAGCATCGAGGGCGCGGAGCGCGGCGACGTTCTGGCCGTGACCGTCGTCGACATCGCGCCCGACGAATTCGGCTACACCGTGATCGTGCCGGGCTTCGGATTTCTGCGCGACGAGTTCACGGAACCGTATTTCGTCGGCTGGCGGCAGACGCGGACGCACGCAGTCTCCGACCAGATGCCCGGGATCGCCGTTCCCTACGAAGCCTTCACCGGCTCGATCGGGACCATGCCGGGCGAGGAGGAAGTCGCGGCCTGGCTCGAACGCGAAAGCGAGCTTGCCGCTGTCGGCGGAATCGCACTGCCACCCGAGCCGAACGGGGCACACCCGACCGAAATCTGCGGCCCGGATGGCAGCCACGCGAGCGACTGCCTGCGCACCGTTCCCCCGCGCGAGAACGGTGGCAACATGGACGTTCAGCAAATGCAGGTCGGGACGACGATCCTCATTCCCTGCTTCGTTGACGGGTGCAACCTGTTCATCGGTGACATCCACTATGCCCAGGGCGACGGCGAGGTCTCGGGCACGGCCATCGAAACCGGAGGGGTCGTGACGGTCACCACCGAGATCCGCAAAGGTGCGGGCGCGTACATCACGAGCCCCCAGGTCGAGGGTGGCAGTCAGATCAAGGATATCGAGCCCTCGAGCTTCCATCAGACCATCGGATATCCACTGAAGTCCGAGGGTGAGGTCCCGGTCTATCACACCTACCTCGACAGCGATCCGATCGAGGGCCTGTCGAACCTCTCCGAGGACCTGACGCTGGCGGCCCGGAACGCGCTGAGCCAGATGATCGACCATCTCGTGCGTGAACGCGGCCTGACGCGTGAGCAGGCCTATATCCTGGCCAGCGTGGCGGTGGACCTGCGCGTGGGACAGGTGGTCGACGTGCCGAACTATGTCATCACCGCCGTGCTGAACGAGGACGTCTTCGTGGAGGACACGGATGCCAACGGCTCCGAATAGGCGGGACGTCTTGATGGGCCTTGCGCTCTCCGCGGCGTCCTGCGCCGCGGCGCGTGCTCACACGCCCTACGGACAATGGGTCGCCTACCGGCAGAAACACCTGTTGATCGGCGCCCATCGCGGCGATGGCCGGACATATGAGTTGGCCCAAGCGGTGGTTGCCGCGCTCGAGACCGAACTCCCTGAGGCCCGCGCGAGGATCGCACGCGGGCCGCGGCCGCAGCGCATCGCCTCGCTCATGGGCACCGGTCAACTGTTCGTCAGTGTCCTGTCGGCCGGAGAAGCCGAGACGATGGTGGATGCTCTGCCGCCGTTCGAGAACTACACGCCAACGCCGCTTCGTATCCTGGCGACGCTGGACGGTAACTATCACGTCTTTGCAACTCCCGATCTTCCCGAGGACCACGCATGGCTGGTGACGCGCGCGTTGGATCACGCCCAACTTGGCCATAGGCCGGCTCTCGTTTCCATCCCGCTTCACCCCGGTGCATCGGCCTTCTGGGACGGGAGCGGCATGCCGGGCTAATGCAGCCGTCCGGTATTCGCCACTACACGAAAGCTTCCGGGTCCGATGCGCCCATTCTTGCCCAAAAGATCTGAGAGTGGCGGCAATGCGAGACTAAGCCGCCTGTTGGCAGCGCTGCGTTGTGGGCCGTTTGCGGTAACCGCTTCAGAAGAGGCGAACGCGGATCACTGATTGATGCCTCGGATCGGCTCCCTGCTGAAAAGTGGGGGCTGGCGACGTAAACTTCTTTCGGACCTGACATACTCCCGTGAGAAACTGTGCCTATCGCTCGTCAAGCTTTTCGCTTTCCAATAACGGTCGGCACTTTCCGGTTGCACGGTAGGCCTCGCGCTGATGGAGAGACTGCTGTTTCAGATCAGCCCCGAGGCGGCCCTTCGTGACCACCACGATTCACCTCGGCGTTGACAAAACCATCCAACGGCTGACAGTCGCTACCGGACAATTTTCCTCGGAACGGCGAGGCCCATCAACCGCATGAGCGGCGGCGATGCGCAGGGAGGGCAGGTTGCAAAGTTGCGAACCTTGGTCGCCCATCGAGACAGCCTCGGCCCAGAGCCGCCACGCGTCGGTCGCTCCAATGCTGCGCCGACGCCTTCGCTTTGCGGCCGTCCGTGCATCTCGCAGCATTTTTTGGAAGGTGGAAGACCGTAGTGAGGGATATTTCGGAGCTTCGCTGCATGTGAGCGATGGCTGGCACGTCCGCAGAGAGATCCGAGATGCCCGCACGAACCGGGCAATACGCCACGTCTGGCGCCACGCCGAGATTGGCCTTGCCGACACGTGCAGGCCCCGCCCATACCTGTTTCTCCCGCGTCATTCGAACGCTGAACTCCGGGCGGAAATGCACCGCCGAGCGTCATCCCAAATTTCGGCGACAATCTCCGCTGCGGGCATGATACGTCGCACCGGGCCGACGCCCTGACCAAACCACAGTGACATGTCGTCGACGCGGCCGATTGTTTCGGGCCGAGGCGTGTAGCTATCGTATCGCAGGATGTCGATGCCGTCCGGCCTTGTTCCGATGACTTCGCCTTCCTTCGGCCAGCTGACGGATGGTGGCGCCCCGCATTGTGCCAAGTCTCCGAGGTCGGGTTCCTCGATGTTCGGTGCGGGGGATGGGGCAATGACCATCGTAAAGCTCGGCATGCCTCTCCGTGTCCGTCTCGGCGGCTGCGATCACGCGTGCCCTGTAGGTTTCGTGGATTTTGGCCTTCGGGCTGGCCGGAAAACGCGTTCCAACCCATGTCCCCGCCGCCCCGAGCATCAGAGCCGCCGCCATCCCTTTGCCGTCGGCAATGCCACCGGCGGTTATAACTGGAATTTCTACCGCATCCGATACGGCGGGAACAAGCGCCAAGGTCGAAACGCGGCCCCAGACGTGACCTCCGGCCTCAAAGCCCTGCGCCACGATGATATCGGCACCGGCCTCCTGGCTATGCGCGCCTCTGCCGCGCTTCCGACGCTGCACAGGACCACCAGATCGCTTGCTTTGGCGGTTTCAATGGCTGACGCGTCATGTCCCCGGAAAAAGGAAACTCCGTGCACCTTCCTCGATACAGGTGCGCAAGGCGTCGCGATAATCCAGCGACATGTTCAGGTTGACCGCGAAATTGCGGTCGGTCAGCGAGCCGGTGCGACGAATACCATCGCGCACAGCATCGACCGGATCACCCCATAGCGGAATGATAGCGTAGCCTCCGGCGTTGGGGACCGCACCTACGAGATCGGGGCCGCTGGCCCCGCCAAGAGGCGCGGAGAGGATAGGTATCTCGATCCCCAGGTTGTCGCGAAGATCCGTGTCCGCGCTCATGTGTTCCCATCCGTATTCGGCAGGGGATCAGGCGCCCTTGCGGGAATGACGACAGCCGGTATGGGCACCGTCCATTCCGGCCCGTCGCCACCTTCCGGCACGGTGAAGAGCAGTCACGGTCAGAGCATGCTCAGCGTGCCTCGGACGGCCCACAAGACATTCACCGGTTCGCACCGCGCCGCAGCGCAGCGTACGCTTTTCGGCATTTCGTGCATCTTGCAGCATTTATTGATGAGCGGATGGCAGAAGCAGAGCGAATGGACGAGGTGGGTTCCGGCTTACCTGATCTGCGGCGCGCGCGTGCTTTCAGTGTCGCTGTCTTCGGTCCACGAAATCCGCAGATCGATCCGGCAGGCACCTTCCGAGCGGTCGGCCTTGATGCGCAGGGTCATCAATCCCTCGATCGGCAGCACCAGTTCCTTGTCGCCATCGCTGAGCGTGATTTCGCCCGCTCCGATCCCCTTTGTCAGCGCGGTGAGCAGCGCCTTGATCGTCTTGCGGTCCTGCAGGGATTCGTGGCGGAACTTGCCGTCGGAATGGCTCATGCCGCAGCTTCGTCCCAGGACGGGCGCTCGGGGTGGAAATGCTTGGCGGTGGGGTAGTCGGCGCTCAGGCCGATGATATCGCCCGAGGGGTGGATCAGCGTGGCCCCGGCGCCGATCCCCGGCAACCCTTCCAGCAGGCGCGAGGCGCGGTCGAGGGTCACGTCACCCTCCAGATGCAGAAGCCCGTGCTTGGTCAGCAGCCGCTGCCCCCGATGATTGTTCACATGTCCTTGCACGACCATCTTGATCCCCTTCGCGTGAAGCCTCTGCACCCCGGTCCGGGACAGGTGCTTGTCGGTGTCACGATACTTGGTGCGGACCAGATTGGCCACCGGGCCGAAGTAGAAGGCAAACGGATCTTGTCGCGCCTCGGCACGGAAACGGGCATTGACGGCGCCCGTGCCGCCCTCTGCCACGAGCGCACACATCGCATCGTCGAGCCCGGCATGCACGAAGAGAAGCGATCCGTATTGCTGGATCACGTCCATGCGCGCGTAGAACCAGGCGAAAGGACCGTCAGGGGCGAGGAACACCGACCGGCACGTCAGGGCTGCTGCAAGAACCATGCGCATGGTCATACCGGCCTTGGCGACTTCGTTGTCGAACTGCGCCTGTTTTTTCTGCAGGCGGGTCAATTCCTTGTCGATGGCCCTGGGCGACAGGTGTGCGCCGGCGCGGGCCGGAAACTGCGCCTCCCATTCCGGACCGGGGAAGATGCGGGCCCGGCAGCCGGTCTCGTCGGGCAGGTCCGCCATCAAATCGATCGCCGGGAACCTGTCCCAGACCTCCCGCAACAGGGGCACGATCTTGCGCCCCATCCGCACGAAGAGATGTTCCGTCAGCGGACAGCGAGGCCCGGTCAGGGCCTGCACCGCCAGCATGAAGCGCAGATCGTGATTGCCTGCCAGCAGATGCACATCCGCGCCGCTGGAAAACAGCGCGGCCAGCGCGTCGAGCATGTCGAGATTGCTGGGCCCCTTGTCGAGGCAATCGCCTCCCACCACGATGCGCGCATGCTGGCCAAAGGCCGTCAGGGCGAAGTCGCGCGGGCCGGGGCCGCTGCGCCGGATCGTACCCGCAGCCACCAAAGACCGCAGGAAGCCCTCGGCATCAGCATGGGGGTCGGACACGAAGACAACGGGCCGCTCTGGCCAGTGCCAGTGGCCATGCGCGGCGGCGGTCCTGAGGCTGTGCTGGACGTCGCGCAGGCAGGCCTGCGTTCCGCTCCCCGAATGCGGCTCTGACAAGGGCCATGCGGTGCATTCCCGTGGCAGCCCTTCGAAATCGCAAAAGGCATCGAAAACGGGCGGCAGCAACCCGGCAGGACCCTGCCAAAGTGCGTCTTGGTAAGACAATGCGGGTGATCCTCAGTCCAGCGCGGTTTCCCGGCGGGCGCGCGGCTTCCACGCGCCGCCGAATTGCGCCCATCTATCACCGCCTTTGTAACACAAAAGTAACGGTCGCGCGTGATACATGCTCACCTTCGAGATTTCGTCGAGGCCGAGGACGCCAAGCTCGTGCGCCGCATGGCGGAAGGCCGCGCCATGGCCGAAGACAAGGGTCAGCGCCGGCGTCTCGGCCGCAGTGTCCTGCGCCACCGCCCGGCGCAGCCACCCCGCCACCCGCGCCCCGGCCATGCGCAGCGACTCGGCCCCTTGCAACGGCAACTGGTACTCCCTGTCGGACTTCCAGCCGGGGGGCGGCGCGTCGAAACGGGGATCGTCGCGCAGCGCCACCTCGATCTCGTGCAGGGTCAGGTTGGCGGCGCTGCCCAGGGCGCGCTCCGACAGGTCCGGGGTCTGCTCGATCCGTGTGACATGCCCCTTGGACGACAGCACCTCGACCGCCTCCCGCGCCGTTTGCCATGCGCGCAACTGCAGCGAGGAATGTACCACGGGATCGAGCCGCCAGCCGGCCTCTGCCAGAAGCTGCGCGATCTCTTCGCCACAGGCCCGGGCCTGTGCATGGCCCTTGCCGGTCAGCGGGAAGGGTTGCAGCGCGCTCGGCGTGTCGGGGCGCTGGTGATAGTCCCCGTGGCGGATGAGGGCGATATAGCGCGGCGTCACGCGCGGGCCTCCAACAGGCGGCGGCCGTGGTCGAAGAGGGCATCGAAATCGACCCGCCCGGTCACTTCGCACATCCGTACATTGCGCAGCGCCGCCAGATACGCCGCGGGGTCGAGGGGCGTTCGGTCCGTCTGGAACCGGCCGGAGGCATCGGCGTAGAACGGCCCCGCGCCTTTCATGATCGCGCCCAGCAGATCGGGGCGATCCGACAGGGCCACATCAGTAACGGACGTTGGCAGAGCCGTGTCCCGGTGCCAGTTCAGAACCCAGAAATCGGTCAGCGGGGCAGATAATCGCAACCGCCCAGGCCCGTAGATCTCGGGCACGATCAGGTCATGCTTCTCTTCCAGATGCCAAAGGTCTTCGGATGGCATGGCGGCCAGCTCGGCCAGCCGGGCGGGTGTCAGAACCGGGTGCAGGCGCGGGTTGTGAAGGATGGTACCGGGGTTGATCCGGGGGTGCTTGGGGATGCCAAGGGCCGTCGGCACCGGCGATCCACCGTGCACCATCAGCCGGTCGTTGGTCACGAAGGCCATGTCGGGCAGGTCCATCATCCGCAGAGCCGAGGTTGATTTCCCCCCGCCCGACAGGCCGGCGATCGCAAGGCTGCGTGCGCCGTTGGTCACCGCCGCCGCGTGGCAGATCTGCCAGCCTTCCCGCAGGCAGGCGTTCAGCACCTGAGTATTGATGAAGTTGATCACCTGATTGGCATGGCTTCCGACGGGACCGAAGGCCACCAGAGCCGCAGGGGATTGCAGGAAGGTGACGCCGGTGCGCCATTTGAAGACCAGCCGCCCGTCGGTCAGGTCATGTATGGCGTCCTTGCGCCCGGTCTTGCCGGGCTCGCGCGCCCAGTCCATCCAGTCTGGCGCCGGGTCGAGCGTCTGGCCCTCCAGAATGTCGATCTCGATGGCGTCCGACCCATCCTCTGCCAGCACATCGGCGAAATAGGCGGCCAGGTCCGCGCGCAGCGCGCCCGCGCAGCGCAGGCGCAGCCGGACCGGGCCGACCGACAGCCGCAAGGGCGCGACGGTGGTCAGCCCAGAGCGGTCAAGACGCGCCAGAACATCGGCAACGGTCCTCGGGGTCATGGCGTGACCTCTGCGATCACATGGTCGGTCACGATTGCCGCCGCGTCCAGCCCGCAGCCCTCTTTGACCCCGCGATATCCGCCGAAGGCCGACACCTCGAAGACGATCGGGCCGTCCGCGGTCAGGGCCACGTCGACGGTGGTGAATGTCAGGCCAAAGGGCGCCTGCGCCCGACGCGCCAACTCGATCAGATCGGCATCCGGCTCGTAGGCAGCGTATTTGCCGCCGCCATGAATGGTCGTGTTCCACGTACCCGACGCCGAAACGCGCGCATAGGTGCACAGGTAGCCGCCGTTCAGAAACACCATGCCCAGATCCTGCCCCGAGAGGTCGCGCTTTTTCTGAATGTACATGACCGGATTGTCAGCGGCGAATTCTGCGATCTGCGCCGCGGCCTCGGGGCCCGTGTCGATCACGCACATGCCGCGCGCCTTGGTGGAATAGAGCGGTTTGAACACGGCGCTGCCATAGGCCGCGACCGCCGCTTCTGCCTGGGCCGGATCTTCGGTCACAAGGGTGCGCGGCATCGGGATATCCGCAAGCCGGAGCGACACGGTGCAGGCCAGCCGGTCGATGAGCCGCAGGATCGCCTCGGGGCGCGAGAACACCCGCACGCCGCGCGCTTCGGCCACCCGCAGCAGTTCCAGCCGGTCGAGCACATGGGGGCTGTAGGCCTCGCTGATCTTCTTGATGATGAGCGCGTCGTAGTTGCCGAGGTCCTCGCCCGCATGCATCAGTTCGCCGGTGCCGAGATCGAGCGCCACGGCCCCCATGTCGATCACCCGGCGAAAGCCGGTGCGCGCCTCGACCGCGTCGGCCAGCGCCTCGGTGGACCATTTCCCCGGGATGCCGATCACGCCGATTTTCAGTTCAGTCACGGAACAGCTCCCTGATCGGCAGTTTCAGCCGGTTTTCCTTGCCCGGCGGACAGGCGAGGGCGGCCTCCAGCAGGAAGCGGGCACGCACCATCATGCGCCGGGCATGCGATTTGTCGAAGACGAAACGGGTCGAGCTGGCAAAGCTGCGCGCGAGCCCGAGCGCCAGGCGGTATTCGAAACTCTTGTCCTTCTGCGCGCGGGCGAATTTCGCGGCGATGGCATGGACGTCCGAGGCAACCTGCACCACGCGCCGCCGCGTATCCGCGTCATGCACCTGCAGCCGGTAGGTCGAGACCATGAAGACCGACACGTCCTGCACGTAATCCATGAAGCGCGAACGGTGCAGGTCGATGAAGTGGATCTTCCCCTCGCCAGCATCGAAGATCACGTTGTCGAGATTGAAGTCCCCGTGGATATGCACCGAGAAGGGCGCGATCAGGGTTCTTTCGCGCGCCGCGGCGCGATGCACCAGCGCCTCGAAACTGTCCAGCTGCAACCGGCCGATACTGGCGGGGGCGATGTCGAATTCCGGATGCACGCGGCAGACATCCGGCAACCGCGTCAAGAGCTGCTTCATCGAGGCCATGTCGGCGGGCTCCTCCGTCCGGGTGCGTTTCCAGACATTCCGCAGGGTCTTGGCCAGCGCCGTCTCGGCCTGCGCAAGCATGGCGTCGCTTTCGCCCAGCAAGACCTGCTCGAAGGTCTGGCCATGCAGGTACTCGATCAACAGCGCGGCCGAGTCGCCTTTCTTCTGATAGGACAGGATCCGGGGCGCAAGGCCGGGATAGACCGAGTCCCAGCGTTTCACCCCCGCCCGTTCCTCGCGCACCTTTCCGGCCTCGCCATCCTTGAAGACCGCATCGAACCCGTCACCGGGCCCGTCCTTGCTGCGCAGGCCCGAGATCGTGCTGCCCGAGCGTGTCTCGGCGAGGGGTTTCAGTTCCAGATCGCCGGGGTCGGCGGTTGCCAGCACGTTGCGCAACGAGAAATAGCGATCGAAGTGAACCGACTGGCCGATGCTGGCCGACAGGATCGCCTCGCTGATGGCTTGAAGCGCATCCCCGATGCGGTGGATCTCGTTGGCCGCGAGCAGGGAATTGGCCAGGTCCTCGGTGTGCTTGGATCCGCGCATGTCATGGGTGCAGGCCCGAAACAGCCGGTCATAAAGCGTATCAAGATCCGCCTTGGTGTGCCCGATCTTGACCGCCATGTCGTTGTCGCGGGCCTCCATCGCGGGCAGGATCGTCTTGATCCGCTTGCGCACGCGCCTGATGACCTTGGGGTAGGCCTCGGGCCGCAGCAGGGGTTTGCGATCCACCTCTTCGGCATGCTCGAGGCTGCGCCGCGCCATCCGGGCGATCAGGTCGAGATTGCGCGCCACCAGGGCCGCGTTATGCAACTGCACTTGCGTCTCGCGAGTGGGTTTTCGCGAGGACAGCCCGCGCTGGGCCGCGCTCTGCACTCGTGACCAGAGGTTGTAGGAATAGCCGGCCCGCTGGATCACCTTTTGCGCGGTGATCGTGTCGGGTGCCTCGAAATAGGCTTCGAGGTTGGACAATTGCCCGTCCAGTTCGGCACAGAGGAAATGCAGGTTCTCGCCAACGCCGCGCGGCAGTTTAGCCATCGCAGAGCCCCAGATAGACCGGCCCGTCCACCTTCGCGAGGCCCGGACCGAAGGCGGGCGACAGCCGGGGCAAGGCCTCGTCCAGCGGCACCCAGGCGGTGGCGATCTGCGACGGGTCGGGATGGGGTCCGAGTTGCGGCACGTAGCTGTCGGGTACGTGGCAGGCGAAGAGCACGTCCAGTTGATGCCGCGTCCCGTCGGGCTTGTCCCGAAAGGTTTCGGCGACATGGAGCAGGCGGTCCACGACCACCGTCGCGCCGATCTCTTCGGCGCATTCGCGGATCACGCATTCGGTCAGGGTCTCGCCCGTATCCTGCTTGCCACCCGGCAATGACAGGTACTCGCCGCGTCCCGGTTTCGATTTCACCTGCACCAATACCTCCCGCTTCCGCAGGATCACCGCCCGCGCACAGGGACGGATTTCCGCAAGAAAGCCATTCGATGTCGTATCCATGGGTGGTAAAGCAGTTTCCAGACAGTTTCGTATCGGTGCGGGATGTTCAGGAGAGACGCAGAGTGTCAGACCTTCAGATGACCCGCAACGTGGAATTTCCCGATACATTGCGCATCGCGCGGGCGCGCAGCCTGCCCAATCTCGGGCCGCGCCTGCTGTTTTTCTCGGGCGGCAGCGCCCTGAACGAGATTGCGCGGGTGCTGAAACTCTACACTCACAACTCGATCCACCTGATCACGCCCTTTGACAGCGGCGGCAGTTCGCAAGTGCTGCGCGCCGCGTTCGGGATGCCCGCGGTGGGCGACCTGCGCAGCCGGCTCATGGCGCTGGCGGACGAGTCGGTTCTGGGCCAGCCCGATATCTTCCGGCTCTTTTCCTACCGCTTCGCCAAGGCGGCATCTCCGGCGGACCTCGCCGCGGAGTTCGCGACCCTCATGGACGGGCGCCACCGGCTGATGAAGGCCATCTCGCAACCGATGCGCAGCCTGATCCTGTCGCAGCTCAAGGTCTTTGCGGCCAATCGGCCGGCGGATTTCGACCTTGCCGGGGCCAGCGTCGGCAACCTGATCCTTGCAGGCGGCTATCTCGCCAATGACCGCGCGCTGGAGCCGGTCCTGTTCCTGATGTCCAAGATGGTGGCGGTTCAGGGGACGGTGCGGGCGATCGTGGATCGCAACCTCGATATCGGGGCGGTGCTGCAGGATGGCACCGCGATCCCGACACAGCGCCTGCTGACCGGCAAGGACGTGTCGCCGATCGCGTCGGCGATCCGCGACGTCCATCTTCTCGACCGGGGCGTGCGCCTGTCGGGCGAGGACGTGCCCTTGCCCAAGCGCAATCGCAAGCTGATCGGGCAGGCAGACCTGATCTGCTATCCGCCGGGCAGCCTGTTCACGAGCGTGATCGCCAATCTGTTGCCGCAACATGTCGGCCGCTCCGTTGCCCGCCGCAAGGTGCCGAAACTCTACCTCCCCAGCCTCGGGGCCGATCCGGAATGCCATGGCATGACCCTGACCGATCAGGTGGCCGCGCTCATCGGCGCATTGCGGGTCGATGCGGGCGCGGACTGCCCGGTCGAGGACCTGGTGACGGCGGTCCTGTGCGACAGCGACGTGTTCGACACGCAGGATGCTGTCCGGCTCAAGACCCGTTTCGGCCTGCCGCTGGTACCATTGCCGCTGCGCAAGGCGGACGATCCGCTGCGCTACGATCCCGAAAGGGTTTGTGATGCCCTGCTGTCGATGACATGATGGTCACCCTTGCTGCGGGAGGAATGACCATGTTCGTTCAAGAGCTTCTATTGCTCTGCCACGGCGACACGAAAGCCGACAAGGACGCAGGCGATCTGGAACGCGGTCTCAAGTCCCGATCCAAGCGACAGGCGCAAAAGCTTGGCTCGTGGCTTCAGGTGAACGGGCTCGAACCGGATATCACCCTTGCTTCACCCGCCGACTGCGCGCGTGTCAGCGCCGAGAAAGCCCTGAAGGCCGGGGGCGGCACCGCCCGGGATATCGTAACCGACGCCAGGCTCCATCGTGCGCCGGTGGTCGATCACATATCGGCCCTCTCCGAGCGGGCCGGACCCAGAGTGCTTTGTTCAGGTCACACCGACACGCTGACCGACCTGCTGCGCCATTTTGCGCCCGACGCGCCGCCGTTACGCCCGGGCATGCTGGCCCAACTGCGCCTGAGGGAAGGCGCGCTGCAGGCGGGTACGGGGCGGTTGCAGCGGATGGTTGCCGCGGATGATCTGCCCGATGGCTTTCCCTATCCCGGCCCCGGCGGGTCCGAGCGACGTCCGCGACCGGCCTACTACTACACCCAATCCGCTGCGCTGCCCTATCGCCACCACAAGGGCGCGGTCGAGGTCCTGATGGTCACGTCCAGCAGCGGGCGGACATGGGGGATCCCCAAGGGCATCTGCGAACCCGGTCTCACCCCGCAGGAGTCCGCCGCCAAGGAGGCTTTGGAAGAAGCCGGGGTCATCGGCCGGATACGGGAGGCCTGTATCGGTCGCTACGATCACGCCAAATGGGGGGCGACCTGCGCGGTCACGGTTTATCCGATGAGCGTGACCAAGATCCTGTCCGGCAAAGAGTGGGACGAAAGCCATCGCAAGCGCAAATGGGTCTCCTCCAAGGAGGCCTCCGCACGGGTGGCCCACCCGGACCTCGCCCGGATCATCGCAGCATTCACGGGACGGTAACGCCGATCACCGCGACCTGCGGCACCGCTCGACCCATTTTCAGGATTGCGTCTTACGGCGCACCGTGGAATCTGGCCGCTTGCAAGGTGTCGGCTGTCGCTTCATTGGGCCTGACGGGACGCGGCCGGTCCGTATCGGCGGTCTCGGTTTCGGCGACGTACAGGCAGCAGTCCATTGGCACCCTCGCAGGGACCGAATGACAACTCGCGGCTCTGGGACCGCGGATCCCTGATTTGCACCTCTGAGATCGTCAAGGCAGGCTAAAGAAAGCCGCATGCCGATCGTCTGTCCTGCGGGATTGCGGGATTTCCGGTTGAAGCCATGGCCCTGCCATGAAAATAGTGACGTCATCACGTCATGAGGCCATGTATGCCCAAATCCAGGAAAAACGCGGATAAACTCCCTGAAGACAAGAAGAAAAGCACATCACTTCGACTGGACAGCAAGACCCTGAAGGCGCTCAAACTTCGCGCGATCGAAGACGAGACAAGCGTGCAGAAGATCCTCGAGACCCTCGTCGAGGACTATCTCTACCCAACCGGAAAGTAGCCGAATGACCCGATACGACGATGCGTGTTTCCTGCTGCCCCTCAAGGCCGTCGATGATCTGTCGGCCAGCCCGGTGGGCAAGCTGGCACCCGTCCTGACGCAGGCGGAGGACACCGCCATATTCACCCTCTACGACACGTTCGACCAGGCCCTGCGCAAGGAGCGCCGCGTGCTGATCGCGATCGACGACCGGCTGGAACTGTGGGAGGCCGACGGCGCCATCCTGTCACAACCGGCCGAGCGACGTTTGACGTTCGTCGCCGACATGGCCGACGGTCCGGTCAAACACGCCCTGTCCAACCTGCCGGCCCTGCGCAGCCTGATGGTGATCGGTACCGGCCACCTGCGCCTGTCAGAGCTTGCGCTGGTCGATGACGAGGAAAAGACGCAGGCCCGCGCCAGTCTGCGCCTGCTCTCCACGGATGGCGCGGCCGGCGTTGCGGTGGCCGCGTTGCAGGGGTTGCGCGGCTATGACAAGGCGCTGTCGAGACTGGCCGACCGCGTGGCTGACTGCGCGGGCGTGCCGCTCGGCCGGGACGATCTCTACGCGCGGCTCTTTCCCGCCGTTGCCCCCTATGTCGCAAAGCCCGATATCGATGTCGGCCGCAACGAGGCGGCCTATGATGCTGCAAGCGACATCATCGCGGCCTACCTGCCCGTGGCGCGCCGGAACGAGGCGGGCATCATCGACGATATCGACACCGAGTTCCTGCACGACTACCGCATCGCCCTGCGCAAGATCCGGTCGGTCCTGAGCCTGTTCAAGGGCGTCTATCCCGAGGACCAGACACAGGACCTCAAGGCCCGGTTCTCGGCCCTGATGGCCCCCACGGGCCAGTTGCGCGACCTCGACGTCTACCTGCTGGACCGCGGTGAGTTCTACGACCTTCTGCCCCACAGCCTGCATCGCGGGCTCGACCGGATGTTCGCCATGTTCGCCGAGCAACGGCAGGACACGCACGAGGCCCTGTCGCGCCACCTGCGCAGCAAGGCCTATGAGAGGGAAGTCGACGCGCTCGCCAAGCTGTTCGACAGCCGCAGGAAACTCCAGCGCGGACCCAATGCCGATCTGCCGGCCCATGACTTCGCCTGCAAGCTGATCTGGAAACGCTATCGCAAGATCTGCAGGATCGCCGCCGGGATCGACGCCGATACGCCCGATGAAGAGGTTCATCAGCTGCGCATCCACTGCAAGAAGCTGCGCTACCTGATGGAATTCTTCGCTCCCGTCTTCCCGAAATCCGCCTTCAAGAGCCTGCTCAAACCGCTCAAGGCCCTGCAGGACAATCTCGGGCTCTTCAACGATTACTCGGTGCAACAGGAAAGCCTGCACGCGCTTCTGTCCCGGCTGGATCAAGGCGACCACGCCGGAAACCTCGAACTCGCGCAGAGCGTCGGCGCGTTGATCGCCGTCTTGCACCAGCGCCAGCTGGAGGAACGCGGCAAGGTCGTCGACAGCTTCGCCCGCTTCAACAGCGCCGCGACCCAGAAAACCTTCCGCGACCTCTTTCACAAGGGCAAGGAGTGACCATGAAGATCATAGCCTGCTATTCGAACAAGGGCGGCGTCGGCAAGACGGCCACGGCGGTCAACCTCGCCTATGCGCTGGCGGCCTCGGGCAAGCGCACGCTGCTCTGCGATCTGGACCCGCAAGGCGCGTCGAGCTTCTACTTCCGCGTGAAACCGTCGAGGAAGCTGACAGAGGCGAAATTCTTCAAGGATGTGGAGAGATTCACAAAGGCCATCAGGGGCAGCGATTTCGACAATCTCGACATCCTGCCCGCCAACCTGACATTTCGGGATTTCGACATTTTCCTTGCCCGGATGCGCAACAGCCGGTCCCGGCTCAAAAAGGCGCTGAAAGGGGTGAAGGGCGACTACGATGTGGTGTTGCTGGATTGTCCGCCGAACATCTCGACCCTGTCCGAGAACGTCTTTCGCTCGGCCGACGGGATCGTCGTGCCGGTGATCCCCTCCACCCTCTCGCAACGCACCTTCGAGCAACTGGAGGACTTCTTCCGCGCCCATGACCTGCCACTGAAGAAGCTGCACGGGTTCTTTTCCATGGTGCAGGGGGTGAAGTCGTTGCATGGCAAGACCATCGACACGATGAAACGGTCCCACAAGAAGCGGCTGATGAAGACGCAGATCGCCTTCGCCTCGGAAATCGAGCGCATGGGGGTTCACCGCGCCCCGGTGATGGCAACCGCCCCGAAAAGCGCCGCCGCGCAGTCCTATCAGGCGCTGCATGACGAGGTGATGGACAGGATCGGCAAATGAGCGACGCGACCGAGATCGAGCGGAAATTCCTTGTCGCCACATGCCCGGCGCTGGACGGGGTGACGTCCGAGACGGTCCGGCAAGGCTATGTCACCGGCCCCGATGACAGCATCGAGGTGCGCCTGCGCCAGAAGGGGCGCGGGTATTTCCTGACCGTGAAATCCGGCGGCACGGTGCAGCGCGCCGAGCACGAGACCGCGATCACGGCAGAGCAGTTCGAGACACTCTGGCCGGCCACGGCCGGCAGCCGGATCGAGAAGACCCGCTACACCAGCGCCTTGCCCGACGGGCTGATTTTCGAGCTGGATATCTTCCGCGGCGCACTCGCCCCGCTGATGCTGGTCGAGGTGGAGTTCTCCACGCTCGATGCCGCAAGCGCCTTTACCCCGCCCGACTGGTTCGGAACCGATGTGACCGCCGACAAACGGTTCAAGAACAGGGCTTTGGCACGCATACCGTGTCGAAGAGGCCGTGCCGTGAGGCGTGCCTCAATTCCCTGATCAGAAGAAAGGACAACGACAGGGATCTGTTTGCCGGCCTCGACGTTTCGCTGGCAACCACCGCGGCCTGTGTTCTCGACGAACACGGCAAGATCCTGAAGGAATTGAAAGTCGATAGCGAACCAGAGGCGGTGATCGCCTTCTTGCCCGAGCTTGCCGGCTCGGCTGCTCTTGTCGGCCTGGAGGCTGGCCCCCTGTCCCAATGGCTTCACATGCGCCTCACGGATGCGGGATTCGAAGTTGTCGTGATGGAAACGCGGCAGGTGAAAGGGGCCTTGAAAGCCATGCCGATAAAGACTGACCGCCGAGCCGCGGAAGGGAGCAGTGCAAATCCGTTTCGGCCCGGGAGATGCGTGCGGTGCTGACAGCCCGCTCGACCACACAGAAGGCTGCGATCGACATCGAGCTCTCAATCCGGGGAATTTCGCGCAACGTCGGGCTGAAGATGGGCAAGGTTGCCAAGGGGGGCTTTACAGCCCGTGTTAACGAGTTGGTGGCAGGCAACGCGATGCTCGAGGCCGCCGTCGAGCCCATGCTGAGGGCTCGCGGCGAATTGCGCAGAGAACTCGCGCAGCTGGAGAAGCGACCGAGAGGGCTGGCGAAGGAAGATAGGATGTGCAGAAGGATGATGACCATGCCCGGCGTCGGCGCAGTGATTGCCCTGACCGTGCGCTCGGCCATCGACGATCCGAAACGGTTTCGATCGTCGAAGGAGCTTGGTCCTTGGACCGGGTCGACCCCGACCCGTCACCAATCCGGTGAGCGCGATGTCGCGGGAAGCATCACTCGGGCGGGCGACGCGGCCTGGCGCCGGACCTGGCAGGAGGTGATCCCGGTCCTCGGATTCGATCCGGCGATCCGCAGGACCATCTACACCACGGATGCGATCGAGAGCCTGAACCGCATTCGTCGGGAGAACAGTCCCCCGGACGGTTTTCCGATCCGCCTCATTCCGGAAATCGATCAAGACGCGCGGGTCCGTCCCGACCCACGAGGCCGCGACAAGGCCGATCTGCCCGGCCATCCGCACCTTCGAGAACGACGGCCGCAATGTCCGGGAATGGTTTGCAGCCCGCAACCAGTTCGCCATGATGTTCAGCAAGCGCTTCGACGCTTGAGTATCTGAAATCGCATGGGCCGGGCCGGATACACAAAGTTCAGGACACTTCCCTCTCAGATGGGCACACGGGAACCGCTCTTGGACCTGGCATGATGTGGCGGCCATCGCGCCGACTACGGACGGAAGTATCCGTGTTGATCAAGCGGTTTTCGGGGTCCACTTGCGATTAGCTTTGACGAGCGCATTTGCCATTTC
>NZ_JBAPKY010000060.1:0-17756 GCF_037083785.1 Roseovarius sp. D22-M7 | reverse complement strand
CCGTCCCGCGCATCGTCATCCCCCTACATGCCGTGCAAAGGGTGAATCACGTTCTCAAATCCATGTCGAGGCGGGGTTTTTCAGCAGCCTGTTAACTATTTGCTGTCCCTTATTTGCAGTGGCCTGAACTACCAAGTTGGCGACGTAAAGAAGGTCCCGTTCCCTCGGAGAAAATCTGTGACGTCGGTAGCCGGGAGCGAAGCGGCGCTTGTTGGTTTTGGCAAATCCGACTGGGACGCCTACGAAACCTCCTGGGATTTCAACACGCTCCCGCTGCTCTCGCCCGATCATCGCGGCGAGACGCTTGAGGCCACCTATACCCGCCTCCGCGCCCATTGGCAGGGCATTTCGGACGAGATGCAGCGGCTGGAGGAAGAGAACAACCGCATCTTCATCGACGCCTATGGTCTGCAAGACGAGCTGACCCCCGATGTGCCGATCGAGGAGATCACCGTCACCTGCAACCCCGCCTATCGCTATGGCGTGAAGAACGACACTGAAGCCAATGAGGCCCGCCTGCGCGCCGACACCATGGCCGAGTTCCTCAGCTATGCCGTAGGCTGCATGTTCGGGCGCTACAGCCTCGATGCACCGGGCCTGATCCTCGCCAATCAGGGCGAGCGGCTGGAGGATTACCTCGCCCGCGTCCCCGAGCCGCGCTTCATGCCCGATGCCGACAACGTGATCCCCGTGCTGGACGAGAACTGGTTCCCCGACGACATCGTCGAACGCTTCCGCCTGTTCCTGCGCGTGACCTTCGGCGAGGCGCATTTCCGCGAGAACCTGCGCTACATCGAGGACGCGCTCGGCAAGGACATCCGCAAGTATTTCACCAAGGATTTCTATGCCGACCACGTGAAGCGCTACAAGAAACGCCCGATCTACTGGATGTTCTCCAGCCCAAAGGGCACGTTCAACGCGCTGATCTACATGCACCGCTACCGGGGCGACACCGTGTCGGTCCTGCTCAACGACTACCTGCGCGAGTTCATCACCAAGCTGGAGGGTGAACGCGCGCGGCTTTACAAGCTCGCCGACGATCCGACCGCCACGCAGGGCCACCGCACCAAGGCGCTGAAGGACGCCGCCAAGCTCGCCACCCAGATCGACGAGCTGCACGAATGGGAGCGCGATGTCGTCTTCCCGCTGGCCCAGCAGAAGATCGAGATCGACCTCGATGACGGGGTGAAGGCGAACTATCCGAAGTTCGGCGACGCCTTGAAGAAGATCCCGGGGCTGAGCTGATGTTGTGTCAGCCCGCTGTACCCCTGATGCGCTACATGGCCGGATCGAATTTACAACCCGTTCTTCGAATAAGCGAAGGAGTTCCTTTATGAATGCTCAGCAGAGATTTTTCCCGAAGATCATCAATGGGGCCTCGCAGTTTATCATCCCGGTCTTCCAGCGTGATTACAGCTGGTCCGAGGAGAACTGCCGCCAGCTCTGGAAGGACCTGCTCGCCATTGCCGATGCCGGCCCGGATCGCGGTCATTTCATCGGATCCGTGGTCTACATTCAGACCGGCGACAGCTCTGCCGGTTTCACCCGGTGGCTGCTGATCGACGGACAGCAGCGGGTTACGACCCTGACGCTCCTGCTGACGGCATTGCGCGATCACATCCGGGAAACAGGATGGCAGGGCAGCGACGACGGCCCCACCGTGAAGCGGATCGACGCGTATTTCCTGCGCAACCTCCAGGAAGAAGGCGAGCGCGAGATCAAGCTGAAGCTGCGTCGCCATGATGACGCCACCCTGCAAGCCCTGATCAATGGGCAGCCCGAACCCGGAACGCCGTCGATCCGGATACGCGACAACTATGACCTCTTTCGTGAATTGCTCGAAGATGCCGATCCGGAGACGGTATATCGCGGGCTTAACCGCCTCTTGCTTGTGGACGTCACGCTCGACCGCGGCATTGACGACCCGCAGCTGATCTTCGAAAGCCTCAACTCCACGGGGGTGGATCTGAGTCCGTCGGACCTGATCCGGAACTTCATCCTGATGCGGCTTCCCGAGAAGGAGCAGACCCGCCTCTATGAAACCTACTGGAGCCGGATCGAAGAGCTGTTCCGGGGCAGCGAGCGGGTATTCGACAATTTCATCCGGGACTATCTCGCGCTGCGATCGCATTCCACGAAGCTCGAGCGGTCCGACCGGGTCTATGATGCATTCCGGCGCACCTTCGCGGATATCGGCGAGGACATTTCCGCGCTTGAGCAACTCCTGGCGGAACTGTTGCGTCGCGGGCGGCAATACGCAGCTTTCGCCGTCGGGGGCGGCAACGATGCACGCGCCCGTGCCTTTGCAAGCTTGCGGCGCCTCGGGGATGTTCCGGCCATCTTGGTCATGCGCCTGCTGGAGGCGCAGGAAACATCGAACACGCTAACCGATGCGGAACTTCTTGAGGCTATTGGGCTGCTGGAGAGCTACCTGTTGCGCCGCGCCGTGATCGGTGCCCAGACGCGTGGCTACGGGCTCGAGTTCGCGAAACTGGCCCAGAAGATCGACGAAACGCGCCCGCTTGCCTCACTCAAGGCGGCGATGGCGCGGATGCCCGCGTCGTACACATTCCCGCAGGATGATGTGTTCAGGGCTGCGCTCGAGGAGGGAGACATTTACCACAAACGGGTGTGCTTCCACCTGCTCGATGCGCTCGAAAATCGCGGCAGCAAGGAGATCAGCGACACCAGCAAGTACAGTATCGAGCACGTAATGC
This sequence comes from Roseovarius sp. D22-M7, assembly GCF_037083785.1. Lineage (NCBI taxonomy): Bacteria > Pseudomonadati > Pseudomonadota > Alphaproteobacteria > Rhodobacterales > Roseobacteraceae > Roseovarius > Roseovarius sp. D22-M7. Next base: position 15,039 of record NZ_JBAPKY010000060.1, on the reverse strand, counting down.
CGCAGAATGAGAAGCTGGTGGAGGCTTGGCGCAAGATGCTCGGACCCGAGTGGCAACAGATCCAGAAGACCTGGCTGCATCGATTGGGCAATCTCACACTGACAGGATACAACCCCACCTACAGTGATCGCCCATTTGAGGAGAAAAAGACAATCAAGGGCGGTTTTCTGCAGAGTTCTGTCCGGCTAAATCAGGATATCCGCGATAAACCCAAGTGGACGCCGCAGGAAATGGAACCTCGCGGCAAGCGCTTGGCGGATCGTGCCTTAAATATCTGGCCGCGCCTGGATGCCGACGAGGCCGTTATTCGCGCCATGGAACTCGAGGAACTCAAGGCCAAGGCACAGCGGCGCAGTATTTCCCAGGTTCCTATGAGTGCGGCTGCCGCGGCGCTCTTTGAGGCCCTCCGTGCCCAACTGCAGGTCGCGTTTCCAGACGTGATCGAGGCCGCAGAGCATAAGTCGGTCAGTTATCATGATCCGGAGTTTTTCCTGGAGGTGATACCGCGCAAACATGGCCTCGTTCTGGTCGTCGACCTGGATTTCAACGAGGTGGAGGCGAATGACGGATTGGCCGAGGACGCATCCGATCGCAGCTTTGTCATGTATGCGAGCCACCAGGGCGGCGTACTTGTTCACCTGCGGAACCCTACGCAAATCGACCGCGCCATGGCCATCGTGGCCCAGGCTCGTGCGCTGACATAGCGGATTAGAATTCCGCATGCGTAAAGAAGGATCGAGCAATATGCCACGATGCAATTCGAGAAATCGCCGGCTGCCACTGGCGGGCAGAACAGAGGCACGCACATGGCCGATAGAATAAGTGCGAGCCTGCGGCGGCTGTTCGAGGATCACCGGATCGTTTTCTGGTATGACGCCGCCCGCGACATGACGGCCGAGTATGAGGCGGTGGATTTGCCGGGGGTCGAGAAGGTCGAGATTGCGAACAACGAGTTCGGTCTGAAATACCGGATGCTGCGGCAGCATCCGAAGACGAAATTTCTTGTTTTCAAGGACGGGCCCGAGCCGGAGATGGCCGACAACTGGCTACTGGACCTGCAACTGGCGACCGCCGTGTTCAAAGCTGACCAAGCGGCGATCTGGCTGGCCGAACTGGGCCTGCCGGGCAAGTATGAGGCTGCTGTGCGAGACCACATGGCGTTTTATCGTTCTGCGGCCCGGTTGGACCGGCTGAAGACACTGGAGGCAGAGCAACCATCGGACTCCATCTCCGCTGTTCGGCGCAAGATGCTCGCCGTCTGCGCCGGTGCGGATGGGGCCCTGGACACCGTGATCGAGGCATTGCTGGGTGAGCTCGCCGAGGGCAGTGACGATGCCCTGCGCCTGATGGACCGCGCCCGGCTGACCGGGTTCTTCTGGAAACAGGTGGCGAACGCATACGGCTACGTCTCGGACGAGCCGGATTTCGAGGATTTCGCCATCACCCTTTTCCAATCCTGCTACTGCCGCGCCATGGGCGAGGACAGCAAGCTGAACGCCGAAGCCCTATTGGTTTTCCGGCGGTGGAAGAATAACCGCCTGGGCGCCGACGCCTTCGAGACCCTCAGCCGGAAATATCAGGACATCCTGCGCATCCCCGAGGATCTGCGGAATCGCGAGATCAAGGTTCTACGCCCGATCGACCATTTCGAAGAGATCGACCGTCAGATCATCCGGACCTTGGTGGCGGAGATGTCCAGCCAGACGGTCACCTCGGCCGAGGTGCTCAAGACCGTGCGTGAACGCCGCCAGAGCCACTGGTATCCGATCTACGCGGATGTCTACGAGGCCATCGGATATGCCACCGAGTTCCAGCAGGCGCTCTCGGAGGCGACCCTTGGAATGACCTCGCCCGCCGAAGGCATGAAACGGTACGTGACGAGCTGGTTCAGGATTGACCAGCTCTACCGCAAGTTCATCCACCACATGCAGAAGAGTGGCCAAGCCTCGCTTCTGGATGCGCTATTCCAGAGCGTCGAGAACCGCTATACGACCAATTTCCTTTTGACCGTGAACGACGCCTGGCAGGATCAGGTCGCGAAGATGACCGACTGGTCTGTGCAAGGCTATGCGAAACAATCGGATTTCTACATGGACCAGGCGGCGGAGTTCCGTCGCCGTGACCAGAAGGTCGTTGTGATCGTCTCGGATGCGCTGCGCTATGAGGTTGCCGAAGAATGCCTGCGCGAGATCCGAAAATTGAACCGTTTCGATGCGGATCTCAAACCGATGATCGCGGCATTGCCCAGCTATACCCAGCTCGGGATGGCCGCGCTCTTGCCGAACAAGGATCTGACGCTTTCTGACGATGCCGCCGTGTTGTCATTCGGCAGCCCGACACAAGGAACCCCGAACCGCGAAAAGATCCTCGGCCAGGGGCGCAATGGCGATCGGGTGAAGGCCATGAAGGCCGAGGAGTTCATGAACATCAAGGCGGACGACGGCAAGGCGCTGTTTCGCGACCATGACGTCCTGTATCTCTACCACAACCGGATCGACATCGTCGGCGACAAGCTGGCGACCGAGGATCGCGTGACGGAGGCCGCCGAGGATGCGATTCAGGATCTGACCAAGCTTGTCCGCAAGCTGACGACCGCGAATTTCTCAAACATCCTGATCACCGCAGATCATGGGTTCCTCTACCAGCATCGCGCCCTTGACGAGACCGAGTATTCGGTCGCCGACCCGACCGGGAGCGATATCCTCGCAAAGAACCGCCGGTTCGTGATCGGGCGCGGTCTGAACGAAACGGCCGGCATGAAGAAGTTCACAGCCGGGCAGCTTGGCTTGTCTGGCGCTCTGGATGTCCTGATCCCGAATTCCATCAACCGGATGCGGATCAAGGGCGCCGGCAGCCGCTTTGTCCATGGCGGGGCCACGTTGCAGGAAGTCGTCATCCCCGTCCTGCGGGTAGGCAAACGGCGCGAGGCTGATGTCGGCAAGGTCGAGGCCCAGATCATCGCACCGAGCCGCAACCTGATTTCCTCCGGACAGACATCGGTCGCCCTCTACCAGGCGCAGCCGGTGTCCGAAAAGCAGCAGCAACGTGATCTCTTGGCCGGAATCTATTCCCAGGACGGCACGCTTATTTCCGATGAGCACCAAGTGATCTTCGACTTCACGTCGCAGAACCCAAGGGAACGTGAATTGCCGATCACCTTCCTGCTCTCGCGCGAGGCCGACCGCTTCAACAACCAAGATGTCTTCCTGAAGCTGCGCGAGCGCGTCGGCAAGACCAGCCATTTCGAGGAATACGCGAGCCATCGTTTCCAGCTGCGCCGCGGGATCTCGACCGATTTCGATTTTTAAGGAGCGTGACATGAGCTCTCTCGATGACAAGATCAACGAACACTTTGCCGGCTATGTCGTCCGCAAGGACCTGGTAAAGGCGGTAAAGGGCAATGCGATCGTCCCGACCTACGTGCTCGAATACCTGCTTGGCCAGTACTGCGCGACCGATGACGAGGCCTCGATCCACAGCGGCATCGAGACGGTGAAAGATATCCTGCGAAAGCACTACGTCCATCGCAACGAGGCCGGCCTGATCCAGTCCACGATCAGGGAGCGTGGGCGCTACAAAGTGATCGATCAAGTGAGCGTTTCTCTCAATCAGAACACCAACTGCCATGAGGCGGTTTTCGATAATCTTGGCATCAAGAAGGTTGCCATTGATGACGCCAATGTGAAAGCAAATCCAAAGCTGCTTGTCACGCCGGTCTGGTGTATCGTCGACGTTCAGTACGAGTATTCCGAGGATACAAGAATTTCCCCTTGGATCATTGATGTCATCAAGCCGATCCAGATCGCGAAGGTCGACTACGAGGGTTACAAGGTAGCGCGAGGGGAGTTCACGAAGGACGAGTGGATCGACCTGCTGATGCAGTCCATCGGATTCAATCCAGAAGCCTTCGGGCGGCGAAGCAAACTGCTTCAGCTGATGCGTCTCATCCCCTTCGTGGAACGCAACTACAACATCATCGAGCTTGGCCCCAAAGGTACCGGCAAGTCACATATCTACTCAGAGTTCTCGCCTCATGGTCAGCTGATCTCCGGTGGCGAAGTGACGATCCCGAAGCTTTTCGTGAACAATTCAAACGGGCGGATCGGCCTGGTCGGGTATTGGGACGTGGTGGCCTTCGACGAATTCGCTGGTCGTGAGAAAACCGCCAACAAGGCGCTCGTCGACATCATGAAGAACTACATGGCGAACAAGACGTTCTCCCGTGGGGTGAACCCTATGGGCGCCGAGGCAAGCTTCGCCTTTGTCGGCAACACCGACCACAACGTTCCCTTCATGCTCAAGAACAGCGACCTCTTCGAAGCCTTGCCACCGCAGTTTCACGACTCCGCCTTCATCGACCGCCTGCACGCCTACCTGCCGGGCTGGGAGGTGGACGTGATACGGAGCGAGATGTTCACCCGCAGTTTCGGCTTCATCGTCGATTACCTGGCCGAAATCCTGCGACACCTGAGGCAGGAAGATTTCTCCAACCGAGCCGATCAGTATTTCAGCATTAGTGAGAAGATTTCCACCCGGGACCGCGATGCCGTCTACAAGACGATGTCTGGCCTGCTGAAGGTGCTCTTCCCGGCCGGCGGTGAAAGTGCGGAGGATGTCGAGGAATTGATGCAACTCGCGCTCGAGAGCCGGAAGCGCGTCAAGGATCAGTTGTTCCGGATTGACGCGACCTACCCGGAAGTCGACTTCTTCTACACCGGATCAGATGGCGAAAAGCGGCGGGTTCAAACCGTGGAAGAGCAGGAATTTCCTCAGTTCTACCACAGAAAGCCAGACCGGGATCCCAAACAGGAAGCTACCGATGGTCAGGACACCGATGGAGATGTGATCGAAATCAACCCAGATGCACAGGCACCGTCATCCGCAACCGTACCCACGCAGCCAAAGCTCGAGGAAGGCCATTTCACTTTCGCCGAAAACCGAAAGGGTGTCAGTTTCGACAGGCTCTTCGGGGCCTACATGGCTGGGGCCACTCGGATCATTGTGACCGATCCTTACATACGCAAGCCATACCAGGTTCGAACCATGATGGAATTTGTGGAAATGATCATCCGGCGCAAATCACCCGAGGATCAAATCTCCGTGCATCTGGTCACCGGTCCACATGAGGGCGACATCCAGAAGCAACGCGAGCTGCTCGACAGCATCACCGAAGCTTGCACTGGCGCGGGTGTCGATTTCACCTGGGCCTTCGACACCACCGGAACGGCGCACGCTCGGGATATCGTGACCAATACGGGCTGGAAGATCGTGCTGGATCGCGGCCTGGATATTTTCCAGGCTCCGGTGCGTCGAGAGGGCTTCAGCCTTGGAGATCGCCTACAGGAGCACCGCATGCTGAAGGGGTTCTATGTGACCTATGTCCGCCAATAGCTCCAGGTTCGTGTCGGTTGTGGTCTACGCGCCGGACGCGCCTAATGGACGGACAAAATGTAGGGCCCGCTCAAGCCTCGGTGAACCCGGCAACCCACACAGATCAAGAAGAGACCTTCATTTTCCAGCTCCCTCCTTTTGGGAGAGAGCTGGTCCGAGGGATCAATCAGTGATCCGCGTTCGCCGTTTCGAATGCGGTTAACGCATCTTCGAGTATTTCTGCGATCAAGTCGAGAGTGGCGCCGTTTTTCGTGGTGCGTAACTCAAGCTTGTATGGATCGAGATTATCCGCCTGATTCCATTGCTCTTCGCCGATAAATCGTTCGTATTCGGCCCTCCGGCGCACTGCATGCAGCATCGACTTACAAGCTGCTAACCTTTGGGTATCGGTCGATTCCGGGTTCAGCATGTCGCTGTAGGTTGAAAGACTTGAGCAGAAATTCTGTCCTCCAGGCCTGGTTGGAAACCTGAGCAGTCTCAGCAGTTGGGCTGCCTTGATCGCAAGCCTACGGCCTTTTGCGATTGGGTTTTCTGTAAAGTTCATCAGACCACCTCCTCGTGAGATCCGAAACCGGCCCGTGCGATTGCGCCGAGCGCCTTGATGCCTGTTTCCAGGGCCTCTGCACAAATGCGCGCCTCATCTGCACGAGCATCGTCCGGATGCACCATTGCGAACCGGTTCGCCTCTTCGCAGAATGGATCATCAAGATACTCGAGTTCAAGCAGCCGACGAAGCAGCTTAAGATCATCGAGCACCTCGATCGCCGATGCGCCATGAGTGATAGCCGTAACGACATTGTCCGCGCGGGTCTTCCACGTCGAGCCGCCCAGTAGGTCCGCGGCAGCAATCAGACTGTCGCCTTCCTCGCGAAGCCACGCCTCGAAAGCAGCGGCCAGTTGCGCGCACCGGAGCAGTATACGCGCTTGGTTGGTTTGGATATTCATAGTACTTCCTTCTCTGGGATGCGCGGCCCCGATTTGGGCTGCGTCAAAAGGGTGTGCTCATGACCCTTGCGTCATTTCGGGGACGCTCCCGTAGTTTTCCCATTCCAATCCTCTCGTTTCTGCGGGTTTCAATTCAATCTGTTTTGCGTTGTCCAAATATTATTGGCTCTTTTCTACTTTCACGAAGCATTTTTTTCATTTAACAAGAGACGACGCCGTTTGAGTTGAAGACTTTCACAAAGAGTCGCGCTCATACCGCTCATTCTTCGGGAAATCTCATGTCCAATCACATTACGCGGGAAACTGGTCAAAACAGGTCCCACCGTTTTTCGCGGAGCCATCTGCTTAAACTTGTAACGCCCAGCGATCCATGTAGCGTTCAAATGGAATGGCAAAGGCCGCCTGCGTAGCTTGGTCTGTCGACCCATGTACGTTTCTCAAAGGTTCAGATGGTCAATCCTATGTCTGCACCGAGGGCTTGCGGTCGCGGATTTCGGGAGCGCCGCCTCTTAGATCAGAGTGTAGGAACCCTAAGGACTCTCGTCGTAAACGAGGGCGGACCGAGGGGGCAGATCAATGGTTATAGAGTTTGAGTGTTTCATTGGGATCACCTCTCTTGGCGGCGCGGCTCGGATCCTCGCGCGGCCTCAAAAGAAGGGCCGCGCAAGAGTCAGAGCCGGTCACGCTTGATCTTGCCCTTTTCAGATCCTCAAAAACGGTGTTCAAAAAACAAACAAGTTCAGAAACTGAAGCCCCTTGGCACAACTCGAGCGGTTTTGTGGTCGAAAAAACCTTGCAGCGCTGAACAACGCGATCCACAAGTTCGGCCCGCCCGCGACCATGTACACCGACCAGGACAAACCGTTCATATCGTTCGCCCGGATCGACCCACTGTTACTGGTTGTAATCCGGATCTCGATGGACCGACAGGGCCGAAGAGTCAGACGTTTCGCGCTGGCATAAAATCACGCCAGAAACTGTCCAAAGAACCGGGGTTGCGTTAATTGTTGATTATTTCTGCGAGAGCCTCGATCCCTTGCAATAGCCGCAGCTTCGATGCGAGAACTTCATAGTCTTTTTGGGAGATCAGTGTCTTGTGCTGTAGGACGATGGAGATCGTAGTCCGATCAGCACCATTCTTGATAAGATGATCTGTCCAAACTGTCCGAAAAATGTGGGGAGAATAGCCGACCAGTTCTTTGAGACTTGAAGTCATCAGCCCTTTAGAGAGCAGGCGCCCAGTCTTCCAGTCGGCCCAAATGGATCGACCACAATGTTCCGAATAAGCTTGCCACAAAAAACTTGCGCTTGCGCCCTGAAGCAACGTGGCGTCGAGGATGGGCGTGACTTCGGAGGGAAGGCGCAGCGGTTCGACATGATCGCCAGTCTTCTCCGTATCCAAGCTTGTGAGGCCCCATCCGCCAAGCAGCCGGACCAGTTCATGGCCATAACGCAGTCTGACCAAGTCAGATCTCCGCAATGGGTAGCTGCAGAGCAACGCTACGATCCCGGCTGCGTTTAACAAACGCGTTCGAGTCTTGACCGATACGTCTTCAGAGTCGCGTACAAGCTGAACTGCTTTCGAAAAGAGTTCTGGCAGAGACGTGGGCTGCTCGAACAGCCGTCGTTCCTTTTTCTTCGGCTCCTTTTTAGCCTCTTGATGGTATGCATTCGCGTCAATTAAAAGATCAGCGCGCAACTGTTGATCTTGTACGAAATCTGCCAGCGTCTCGAATGTCCGGGCTATATAGATCGCGCTCCAGCTCTGGTCCTCTTTGAACAGATTATCTTCCCTGGGCCGCTGTAGTTGGCTTTTTCCAGATCGACCATTCATGAATTTTTTATGTGCGTTTTGAGCAAAAATATTGATCGCATTTCTATCGAGTGAGAAGGAATAGCCTTCGATCACGAGCACTTTTTCGAACCGGCTGAGAACACCGCGTTGCTCCTTTTTCTTAGTACCAGAATACGGTCGCCCTTTGCTACCGGGTTTCCTCTGTCGCTTTGCCTCGACCAATGATGTAATGGTCTCGTTGATTGGTCGTGATGATCGCGCGACCGGACGTCTTGTTGGCCTTAACGATCTGATTGCTTTACGCAACGTGTTTGCCTCAGGTGATCCCGGGAAAAACATTTCGATCATCGCCGCCGCCCGTCCCAGAACTTCGCAACAATGTTTTTCTCCAGGCGAGTGCCGCCAAAACGCGGAACGTATGTCCGTCTCCCTCGCCGGAAGCGCCCCAAAGCGATCGACTACCCTGAGATAATGATCCAAAGCCTTGACGTCTTTGCGCGTGATCTCTCCGCACTGCAAGGCACGCTGACCGAGTATCCGCACGCGGGGTGGCACGTGACGCGCCATGAGAATTTCGTTGGCAGTACGAACATCGCGAAAACCCTCCAGAAGGTCGTCGCGCAGTTTTTTATCGTCCCGCTTTTGCGCCACAAGAACCAGCTTGTTGGCGTAAGAATTGGCAACGGTCCAACTCAACTCGTGTCTCATTACATCTCGATGCGTAAGTATCGCATCACATGAAAGAAAAATTTGATCTGTAGCCGCGCAATATTCGATATGGCGGATTGCCGCATTAAGCAGATGACTGCGCCCGAGCGGCGCCTGAGTCTTCTTTAACGTTGCCGTGTATTCTGAAGCCCATTCTTGCGGCCAAGACGATGGGATGGGATGGTTGGAATTCATATTTCGAGTTCCCTATAGATTGTCGCGATTTCGTCGATCGCCTTCTGGCGCAAACGGCTTCGATTGATGTGGACGTATTTCTCGCGAACGGTTTGAACGGTGACACCAAGGATTTCAGCGATCACCTCGACAGGGATCCCCCGCGCATACAGGATCGACCCTGCAAGATGCCGAACCATATGTGCATCAAGAGCAAGGCCCGCTTCCTTGGAATATCGTTGATATTTATCCGCCATTGGTTCGCGCGTTATTCCGCCAAACAGAAGGTGCTTTGACTTGTTGGCGCCACGAACCTTGTGCTCGAGTACCAGATGGTGAACGTTATCCAGATACCATTTCATCACGATTTTCGGATCCAACGATCGGGAAGCCAGAAGCGGAACGCCGGAAAAAAGATGATGATTCTTGACGATATATCCGGGAACGTCGACCCGGATGGGGGCGCCAGGGTCTTCCGGTTGGATGATGTCTGGCCTTGTTCCGAACGCCGAGAGCTTAATCACGCTGTCCAGCCGTAGAGGAAAGCGCGTTGTAATCATTGTCTTGACCGCGAGCATGGACAGGTCCAGTGCCCTCCCTTGGAGTTTTGAAAGCCGGCCCTTACCTGGCGCAGGCCCGATTTCATCCCAGCGATCGATCAGATCCTTGGCCTCAGAATAGAAGCGTTCGGGCATACCGTAGAAAATGCTCTGCTGTTCGGGGCTATCCACGAATTCCAACACTACGTCACGCTTCCACCTTGCCTTGGCGGTTTTGAAATGTTTTGGATTACTGAGAATATCGGAGTCGAAAAAATTCATGCCGATTCCGGATTTGTATCCTTGAAAGATCGTGTCGAGGAAATTGACGACTGTCCTGATCCGGTTTCCCCGCGTTTCGGCTTGGGTTCTGCGCTGAAGCGCGCCTGCGGCATCGAGCTTGGCGATTTCAAGCAACAAAGATGGCACTGCGACGCGATCCCAGGGGAAGGGGCCGTTTTCCGGCACAATGCCGGATACAACCAGCCCGTGATGGAACCAGTCGATCGCCTGACGGATCGATTTGGCGCGCTTTTTCCCAATACGATCATGGGTTGAGATCGCAAAGTCTGTCGTCCCGAGACGCGCTCGTTGCTCGCCCTTGAGAAGTTGCTGGATATAGCGATCACGTGCCTCGGCGAAAGCCGGATGGACCGCCGGTGTTTTCCATTGGCCTGCACAGTATACGTCCGACAGGTCAGCGAACCGCTCCGGCGGCAGGACCTCCAGCGGTACCTTGCCGGAATCGCGCAGTTCATCGATGCGCGCGGCAGCCTGCCTGATCGTCGCAGCTCGTCCGGCCGGTGATCTCGCTATCTGGTTCCTGATCCAGTCCGGTGTTGCCCTGTCTAAGTCGATATTGTTTTCGCGGCAAAGCATGATGAACGATGTGACCGGGATGGTCTCGCTGCCCGACAAAAGAGGCTGGCCATCGACGCCAGCGCCGATCGCCTCGAGGAGTCGCGTACCAATGTCTTGTCTGGTCTTGAGAGCGCAACGCGATTTGCGGCGCCCCGAAACATGATCGAAGAACCTCTTCACGTTTGATTGCCACGTGTAAAAGGACTCGTAGGTCTTGAAGCCGCAATTCACCGGATAGGTCTTCGTCCGCTTGTAGGGGGTGACGAGCCGCTCCAATTCCTCGCCATCGCAGAGTATCGTCCCCGAATGGTCTTCGGGTGTGATATGCGGGTATACCCGCGCGGCGGTGGTCAGCGAGCCTCGGATCTTCTTCCAAGTACCTTCCGTCCAGGGAGTGTCGAGGATGCCGGCTTCAACGGCGCCAAGGGCTTCTTCAACAGTGACAGAGTTCGTGTCGTGACGTGTGTGATTGGTCATTTCAGCTGTGCTCCGTGCAAGGTGGCGAGGGACGCTTCACAGAAGAGCGTCCGCTGTCGCATTGGATTGTGTGATGACGAATAATTTTGATGATGAGGCATCACTGCCGGCAAATGACGAAACCACCCGTGCGGATTACCGACGTAAATCCGCCCGAGTGTTTTCGTCATTCTGGTCCAGTGACGCATATTTTGATCAATGCAGAAAAACATCGTCACTCACCCTTCGAAGGACGGGAGTGGCGGGCTTCGCTTTGTTCTATTTCCCTGATCGTAGGACGGAAGAGCCAACGATGGCCGATCTTGATACCAGGTCTTCCGCGCCCCTCCCTTGCTCTCACGCGATGGGTCTCCGGGTGGTGGGGCCGGAGCCGGTCTTCAAGCGCCGCAAGGTCCTCGATGCTCAACAGCGGAGCAGCGAGCACCTTGCGATCATCATCTGTCCCGAGCGCCCATGCCGCGAGCGGATCGGCAAACCCTTCGCGTTCAAGAAGGTCGATGAGACTGAAGGCTGGATGGCCTCCATCCGTGACGCTGTTCAGTCCATGTTTCTTCCTGAAGCGGTCAACTGTCGCGCGGCTGCAGTGCCAGCGGCGTTGTACGTCGCGGTTCGACAACACCGGTGGCGGGTGCATGGACAACATCCTGGCGAGCTGCCGAGTGTTATTCTGATCATTGCAGGGTGCACGGGTCATATGATCATCTCCTTCTTGGAAGGAGATCGGTCCGTTTCCATGCGCACAAAAACGGGCGCGTCAATATACTTCCCTGAGGCATTCCTCGCGTTAGGCACCCACTTGCACCGCCTTCGAAGCCGCTTTTGCTGTAGGGGAAATTGACCGGATATTGCCCAAATCCGGTGCAATTCCGTGCTGTTCGGTGCGCTTTGAGCAGGTTTTTGACGGTAGGGAGGTTTTTGCGTATGAGGGCGGTTTTGCCTTGTAATCCCCTTGTTTGCTTGGTTATACGCGTTGGTGGAGACGTGGCCGAGCGGTCGAAGGCGCTCCCCTGCTAAGGGAGTAACGGGGAAACCCGTTCGTGGGTTCGAATCCCATCGTCNTGGAGACGTGGCCGAGCGGTCGAAGGCGCTCCCCTGCTAAGGGAGTAACGGGGAAACCCGTTCGTGGGTTCGAATCCCATCGTCTCCGCCATTTTCCCCAAGGCTATATTTTGCTCTTAATTACAGTCGTTTAAGGGTTCATCTTGTAGCCCTTACCACCCACGTTGGCCACCCACGATATCTTAGCAGGGGAGCGCCTTCGACCGCTCGGCCACTGAACACGGCTGGAGCATACGGTTGAAGTCTATGGTTGCCTTGTCGCCCTTCGCTGGTAGGGTCAATCTCATGTGAGGTTACTGGTTCGACCAAGAGCTGGCCCGGTTTGGTAAAGGTAACAAAGATACTGTGGCAAATTGTACTGAGTGCGGGAGAAAACTTCACTTGTTTGAAGCCGGTTCCGGGGGTCTTTGCACTCAGTGTGCACGTGGCTTTGAACGCAGACGCGAACTGATTGAAGCCGAAGAGGTCTTGGAGCAGGCGAGGCAGCGTGAGGCCGAGGCCGAAGCTATCATGCTGACCACTGAAACCTACCCTCAGGGTCTGAACATCATTGAGCGTGTCGAGATTGTCACGGCTGAGTGCGCCTTTGGCATGAACATATTCAAAGACCTGTTCTCCGGCGTCAGGGATATAGTTGGTGGTCGGTCTGAGGCGGTCCAGAAGACGCTTCGGGATACACGGCGCACTGCCCTGCTCGAACTGAAGAAGGAAGCCTATGAGGTCGGTGCAAACGCTGTGATAGCCGTGGACCTCGACTACGTTGAACTGAGCGCCTCAGGGAACATGGTTCTACTGGTGGCGAGTGGAACTGCTGTGAGGATTGAAGAATGAAGCGTTTCTATATTTTGACTTTTATAACTGGATTTATGGCTGCTTGCGCCATCACACCAGAAGCAACCATGATGAGCAGAGAAACAGGCGCTACGGGAACAGGAGTTCTCGAAAACGTTGCGTTTGGTAATTCTGGCCCAATGAATGTTTCGTTCAAGAATCAGAACTTCACTGGACAGTGGGTCGCTGTGCGAAATCCCGGAAGCACGTCTTTCGGACTTTTGTCAACTTATGGCATTGGCGGTTTCGGCGTCGGGAGTGCTGTCACACAGTCAGACAGTGGATATGGCACGGCGTTACTATCCTCCAACACTGGGGATTCTATGCGTTGCGAGTTCCGCTATAGTTTGGTGACCATCACAGCTACTGGGGTTTGCCAAAAGCAAGATGGTGAAATATTTGACTTACAGGTAGGGTGAATATCTAATTTGTATATGATTTCTTCCAGAGCGTAAAATGAAGTATCAAACTCAAGATATCCAGCAAAAACGGCATGCAAAGCAGCTAGGGAAAGGTTGCAGGCAAGAACCTAAGACATTTGAGCTAGTTGCTTATGAGTGATTTCGAAGTCGTAGCTATTATACTGTTTGCCGTACTCGCAGGTGTCATTGTTGTGGTGTTATTGAAGGGGGTTGTCCCGGGCGATATGACCGGCGCAACAGGCGTATTGACCTTGGACGATGCCGCCGACAAGATAAAATTAGCCGACCTTAGTGAGCTTCAAGCAGGCGAAGTGTATCTAGTCGTAATCCTACGTCAAAGTGGGGCACTGTCGCGCTACGAACCTCATTTTACGCCTGAAGATGCAAAGACAGCAATGAAGTCTGCATACAGGCGGGCAAAAGTGGACCATATCAGAATCAACAAAAATACCCCGCGAAACGTCGAGACTTGGCGAGGAATGTATCATGGTAAAGGTACAAGAGAAGGTCGTCGATTGGGCGGCGTCTCTATTATTGTAACATCACCAGATAAAGGGTAGACAGCGTTGATACCATTTTGCGGATTAGAAAGGCGAATAAATGGATAATGAGCCAAAAGCCAAATGCCTTTATTTTGTAAATGAAGGATACTTGATGCCAAATAATGATAGGGGTGGACCACGCTCCTTCACTACTAGAGCAAGACGGCGCAATAAATGCAATCATCCCGAACACCCATCAAATCAAGGTGCGTTAGCACCCGTTAGATGTACAGGAAATTTAAGTCTTTGTGAAGTTCCATCTTGGAAAGCTAAGGCATTTGGAGAATAGTCTTACATATAGGAGGGACAGTTCATACAGACAGTCTAAAGGGCTTGATGACTTCAGGTAAACGTTTCGTTGCTTGCATCATGCCAACTGAAAACTAGATCATCAATCCCAAAGGCATTTAGTTTTTCTCGGGTGTTCAGTTGGATTCCGAGCCGTTGCAATCTCTGGCTGTATTTCGCCGAGGGGCCCCATACCTAAAGTGGAACCCCTATGGCAATTAAGTCAGTAGTGCTTACGCACTGGCAAGAATCCGGTAGAGGCTGGCCTTACTAATCCCCACCTGCTGACAGACCTTGGCCTTGCTCATGCCTGTAGCTAACAGAGCCTTCACACTGTCAGCCTTGGCCATAGCTGTTGGCTTGCGTCCGGTGTACTTCCCGTCTGCCTTGGCCTTCTGAATGCCTTCCTTCTGACGCTCCAGCATCATCTCACGCTCGAACTGGGCCACTGAACCCATAACATTCAGCATCATTTTCCCTGTAGCTGTCGTGGTGTCGACCTGTTGGCCACCCATTGAGAGTATGACCAGACCAGAGCCCTTGGATTCGAGGGTTTCCAGTAGGTCTCCAATGTGACGCACTGAGCGTGCCAGACGGTCCAGCTTTGCCACTACCAACTTGTCACCCTTGCGAAGTGACTTGATGGCTGAGTCCAGCTGCTGACGTTCACCGACTGAAGACACCTGTTCCTTGTAGACTTCTTCACAGCCATATGCATTCAGGTCTCTCACCTGTGCGTCTAGCCCTGCGTCCTGCTCTACTGTTGACGTTCTCGCATATCCTACCAGCATCGTCTCACCCCCATTTTATCAGTAGCCTCTAAAGATATTTTGAGAATAGCCTCAATAGGGTCCGAATGCAAGTGTTTTGAAACGGTTTTCTCACACGTCGCTAGGGCAGGCTCTATTGCGACGGTGTCAATGTGCATTCAAAACTGACCCGGTGTGATCATCCAAAAATGACCCACCCCGGAGGTGGCAAAGCCCACAGGCGAGCGGCCACCAAAT